>NZ_JBBENW010000008.1:0-194659 GCF_037645885.1 Salinibaculum salinum
GCTGAATGAGCGCGCTCTCGCGGCTCATTCAGCGGAAAGCGGCGGTAGTCACCAGTTCTCTCAATTTTGTCAAACAACCTCACCGAGATCACTTTGGTTTTCGCTAGATAATGACCGAGATCTGATTAATTTCTTTGTCTCGTATCTATTCACGTTGAATTAATGCGCTGATGCTGAGTTATGGGTAAGAGACAGCCCTGAAGGGCCGAGGCTTTCGCCTCGAATTTCCCGTAACCAGGGAAGAGTCTGTGAAACAACAAAAGACCACTAACAGGAGCACCATTATTCCGAGCCCTATCCGGTACGTCCGTGTATCATCCGCAAACTGAACCGGTCTTCAACGCACTCAGCGACGAGACGGACAGAAGAATTGTTTCTCCGCAGTACTTCTGGTCGAAGAGCGGGGACGGAGAACAGCAACTGGACGTTGGCTGTGATTGTCAGACAGTGGCAATGAGGAGTTGGTTTAATCGCTTAGAACCGAAATTACTAGGGTACAGATGTCAAATCAACGTCGGATCGAGAGAACCAGGCGTCGAATGATACAGCTGACCAGCAGTGCCGCGTTACTCGGTCTCGCTGGCTGTACTAGCGATGATGACGGGACCGAGGAAGAGCAAGACGACACGGAAGACGGTGCGGGAGATGGGATGGATGATGAGGAAGAGGAACTTCCAGAGGGAGTCTCCGAAGAGGAGTTCGAAACTGGGCCGGTACCGGAGGCCTACATGCGCGCGATGTCGCTGGGTGGCGAAGAGCGGAACCCGGACGACCTGAGCACGAAAGAGGAAGTCACTTTCTCCGAGTACGACGAGGCAGAAGAGAACTCCGCACACCAGCCGGGCCGGTCCTGTGGGAACTGTGCTGACTACATCATCGACCAGAACGGTGACGGGTTCGGAGCCTGTTCCGAGGTCGAAGGGTACATCGACCGGGCCGACTGGTGTGTCATCTACGAAGTGTTGCCAGAACCTTCGGTTCCCGACGGAATGACAGAGGACGAACTTGCGACCGCCGAGGTACCCGAAGAGTATCGGACAGCCGACTCACAGGCCGACGAGGCGCGCGACCCCGAGAATATCGTGGCACAGGAGGATGTGAACCTCACAGAGTCAGTCGAAGCGATTGCCGATGGCGACGCAGACCCAGGAGAGTCCTGTGGGACCTGCGCCGAGTTCATTCCCGACAAGAACGGTGACACCTGGGGAGCCTGTGCAAAAGTGGAGGGATACATCGCTGCCGAAGACTGGTGTAACATCTGGGAGCACGTCAGTGAAGCCTGACCGACGCGACAGAGCTTCGTGAATGAAAGTAATAGAAGAGAGACCGGCGATGTCGACGGCCACCCACTCAGTGGGTGACGCTACGGAGAGAGACGCTGTCGATCCCGCGGGAAGAGAACGGCTTCACGGATGTTCTCCAGCCCGAGCATCGTCATGACGAGACGTTCGGCACCCAGTCCCCAGCCGGCGTGGGGTGGCATGCCGTATTTGAACATCTTGGTGTAGTACTCGAAGGCTTCCGGTTCGAGCCCCTGTTGTTCGAATCCCTCGATGAGGCGCTCGTGACGGTGTTCACGCTGGCCACCAGAGACGAGTTCCAGGCGCGGGTGCATCATGTCGAAGCCCGTCGACAGTTGCTCGTCGTCGTCGTGGTCCTTGATGTAGAAGGGCTTGATTTCGCTGGGCCAGTCGGTGATGAAGTAGTGGCTGCCGACCTCCTCGCCGAGTGCGCGTTCGGCTTCCGTCGAGAGGTCGTCACCCCAGACGAGCTGTTCGTCGAGTTCGCCCGTGGCGTTGATGCGCTCGATGGCCTCCTCGTAGGACAGGCGCGGGAAGTCCGTCTCGGGAAGCTCGAACTCCTCGGCGAGGCCGAGCGTTTCGAGTTCGTCGGCGCAGTTCTCGGCGACACCTTCGTAGGCAGCGCGAACGACGCCCTCACAGACGTCCATCGCTTCGGTGTGGTCGATAAACGCCGATTCGAAGTCGATGCTGGTGGCCTCGTTGAGGTGGCGGGGCGTGTTGTGCTCCTCGGCGCGGAAGATTGGGCCGATTTCGAAGACCCGCTCCAGTCCGGAGCCGACCATCAGCTGCTTGAACAGCTGCGGGCTCTGGTTCATGAACGCCTCTTCGCCGAAGTAGGTGATGGGGAACAGTTCGGTCCCGCCTTCGGTCCCGGTCGCGACGATTTTCGGCGTGTTGATCTCCGTGCTGCCGACCGAGCGGAAGTGCTCGCGGACGGCGCGAAGCGTCTCGGCGCGAATCTCGAAGATGGCTTTCACTTCGTCTTTCCGGAGGTCGAGCGTGCGGTTGTCCAGTCGCGTCGAGAGTTCTGCGTCGACCTTTCCGGACGGGTCCAGTGGCAGTTCCGGGTCAGCCTCGGCGATGACCTCGATCGTCTCGGGCGTAATCTCGACGCCGGTGGGGGCGCGCTCTTCTTTCTCGACGTCACCGGAGACGGTGATGACGCTCTCGCGGTGAACGTCTAGAGCCGTCTCGACGAGGTCGTCGTCCATCTCGTCTTTCTCGAACTTGACCTGAATCTTGCCGGTGGTGTCCCGGAGGATAAGGAAGGCGATACCACCCAGGTCGCGAATCTCGTGGACCCAGCCGGCGACGGTGACGGTGTCACCGGGTGCTGCGTCCGCCGTGTAAGTGCGGTCGTCCATGCCGCCCTGTTCTGGTGGCCCGGACTTAAGCACAGTCTTTCGCCATCAGGCCGAGACCTGCGCCTGCCACTCGCGGAGCTGGTCGACAGAGACACCCTGAACGGCCGTCGCGACCGCTTCTGCATCCGCACTATCGAGGTCTGCCAGCGACTCGACGCCGGCGTCGGCGAGTTTCTCGGCGGTTTTCGCGCCCAGTCCATCGAGATCTTCGAGGTCCTCGACCGCCTGTTCGGCCTGATACTCGTGGTAGTTGCAGATGGGACAGCCCAGTTCCCACGGCTCGTCGCCGCTGTGGACGACGAGTTCGGGCAGGTCGTGTTCCTCGCAAAAGTCGTCGGTCACCTCGATTTCCCCCCGGCGGGGAAGGGGCAGCGAGTAGTCACAGTCGGGATAGCGGGTACAGCCGACCAGTCGCGAACCGGAGCGGAGCTGTTTGATAGCCAGTTCCCCACCATGCGTCTCGCCGCATTCTGGACAGTCCCCGATAACGCGGTCCTCACTGTCGTCGGCCTCCTCGGCCTTGCAGCGGGGACAGCCATGGACGAACGTATCGCGGCCGGCGAGCATCTTCACGTGGTTCATCTCGTGGTCCTCGCAGGTTTCATCGAGGACGAGCGGTTCGCCGGTGTTGGGCAGCGGCAGCGTGTAACGGCATTCGGGGAAGCCGTCACAGCCGACGAAATACGACCCCTGCCGACTGCGCCGGACGAGCAGGTCGTCGCCACACTCAGGACAGGGGCCGAGTCGGCGGTCGGCTTTCAGCGATTCCTGGAGATGGTCGCCGATGTCTTCACTGGACTCGCGGAGTTCCTCGAAGACCCGCTCTAACATCTCTCGTGACTCGTCGGTCACGTCGTCGAGTGTCGCCTCGCCGTCGGCGATGGCGGCCATGTCCGCCTCCAGTTGGGCGGTCATCTCGTCGCTGACGACGTGCTCGGCAAAGGATTCGGCAGCCTCGACGACGGCCTCCGCCAGCGCGGTCGGTCGCGGCGGGTCGCTCTCGATGTAGCCGCGGTCGTAGAGCTTCTCGATGATGTTGTGTCGGGTCGCCTTCGTTCCCAGTCCCAACTCCTCCATCTTCTTGATGAGCCGGGACTGGCCGTAGCGACGGGGTGGCTGGGTCTGTTTGTCTTCGAGTCGGACCTCGGTCAGGGCGAGCGGTTCGCCCTCCTCGACATCCGGAACGTGGTTCTCGCTGGTGCTGGCGTAGGGGTAGACGGCGTGGTAGCCGGCGTCGACCAGTCGCTTGCCGTTGGCCTTGAGCTGACAGTCGCCGACGTCCGCGACCACACGGAGGTGTTCCCACGTCGCGGCCTCTGCGACCGTCGCAAAAAAGCGCCGGACGACCAGTTCGTAGATCTCCCACTCGCCGTCGCCGAGTTCGCCGCGCGGCGGCAGTTCGCCGGTCGGGTGAATCGGCGGGTGGTCGGTCGTCTCCTCGTCGCCAGCGGTCGGTTCGATGTCATCCAGTTCGAGCAGGGTCTCGGCGTCCTCGCCGAACTCGCTGCTCCCCACGAAGGCATCGAGCAACGAATCGGGTTCGAGGTCCTCCGGGTAGACCGTGTTGTCGGTCCTGGGGTAGGTGAGATAGCCGGCGGTGTAGAGGTCTTCGGCGATAGACATCGCCCGCTGGGCGGAGTAGCCCAGCGAACTGGCGGCGCTGATGAACGCGGTCGTGTTGAACGGCGTCGGCGGCGTATCAGTCCGGGTTCGGCGGCGGACCGAGGAAACCGTCGCGGCGTCGGCCGACCGCAACTGCTCGGAGACGCGTTTGGCCTCGTTCTCGTCCCAGACGCGTTCGGCCTCGCTGCCGTCGTCGTCGTAGAAGTACTGCGCTTCGAATCCCTGCCCGTCCTTTTGGAGGTCCGCAAACAGCTCCCAGTAGTCTTCGGGGTTGAACGCCTGGATTTCGCGCTCGCGGTCGACGATGAGCTTCAGCGTCGGGGACTGCACGCGTCCGACGGAGATGAAATCGTCACCAAGTTGGCGCGCCGACAGCGAGAGAAATCGGGTGAGTGCCGCTCCCCACACGAGGTCGATAATCTGTCGGGCTTCGCCGGCCGCAGCCAGGTCGAAATCGAGGTCGTCGGGGTTGGCGAAAGCCTCCTGGACCTCGTTTTCCGTAATCGAGGAGAAACGTACCCGCTTGATCGGGCCGTCCATCTCCTCGCGGATGAGTTCGTAGGCCTCCTTCCCGATGAGTTCGCCCTCGCGGTCGTAGTCTGTCGCGATGGTTGCTTCGTCAGCCTTTCGGGCGAGCGTCCGGAGCGTCGCGACGATATTTTCTTTCGTGGGCGATTTTTGCACGTCGGCGTCGATGAGTTCGACGGGTTCCACGTCGCGCCAGTTGGCGTACTCGGAGGGGAAGTCGACACCGACAACGTGGCCCGAGAGACCGACGACGCGTTTGTCGCCCCAGCGGTAGACGTTGACGCCGTTGCGGCGTTCGGCGTCGGCAGTCCCTTCGCTGAGAATCTCCGCGATACGGCGGGCAGCGTTCTCCTTCTCCGTGATTATCAGGTCCACGGCTGGTCACCTCTGGGGAGCATCTACGGTCTCCTACGCTCGGACCAGTTCTAAAACGTTTCGGCTAATCGACAGACAGCGCGGGTGTGCGGGCGCGCATGCGCTGGCGACTCGCGGGCGCACGCGCGAGCGCACTCGGGACACCACACGTTGGTCTGTACTGGCCAAGTGGAGGACCGAGAAACGTGAGAGGCCGAGACGTGACTGTTAAATCTGTGCTGACCATCGATTCGGGCAATGGAACGGACTGGGCTACTGGAGTTTATCGCCGCACAGAGCGTGTTCATCGCGGCGCTCGTCCACCTGACACTCGGCGTCAGAGGGTGGCTTCGGTGGATACAGGGCGGCTTTTTCATTCCGAACGACTTCCGGTGGCCGGTGTTCGTCGTCTCCGGGCTCGCGATATTCGTCGGCCTCTACATCGCATCTCACCGGGAGAATCGGCGGCCGTTCTACCTCGGCGGCATCGTCGTGATGGCCGGCTACGCCGTTGGCTACTTCGTGTGGCACCTGACCGGCCACCGACCGTTACTGGTGTTGGGCCAGGGTGCTGGAACGGAGTCTGTCAGTCTCCAGTGGTTCCTCGACCACCTGTTCGCCGGCCCGGTCGAGTTCGCTAGCCTGTTCTTCGAAGTAGTCGCCGTCGTGGCGCTGGCGGTACTGCTGGTGACCGTCGACGACGGCGGCTCTTGAGCATCGTTGCAGAGGCGAAGACGACCCGGGAAAACGATTACTTGCGATAGCGACGAAAACGAACGCGTGGACGTAGACCGATATCTCTCCCGGATCGGACTCAATCCTGACGCCCTCAGCGAGCACTCGGTCGAGGGTCTTGCCCGCATCCAGCGTGCGCACGTCCGGTCTGTTCCCTTCGAGAACCTCTCGATTACGGGCGACCCGTTCACCGGCGACCCGGGCGAGGGCGTGACGCTCTCGCTGCAAACCCTCTACCAGAAAATTGTCGAAGACGAGCGGGGCGGCTACTGTTTCGAACTCAACGGTCTGTTCGGGTGGTTGCTCGCCGAAGGTGGATTCGAGGCCGACCGAATCGCCGCGCGCGTACTCGGAGAGGACGGCGACGCGCGCCCGCCGGCGAACCACCACGCACACGTCGTCACGCTTGACCGGCGATACCTCGTCGACGCCGGACTGGGTGTCCCGACGATGCGCCAGCCACTCCCACTGGACGGGAGCCCGCGGACCGACGAGGCGGGCGTCACGTGGCGCGTCGTCGAGAGCGACCGCCCCGACGCGGACTACCTGACTCAGTTCCGGATGCCCGGCGACGACGACTGGACCGACCGGTACGTCTTCAGAGAACGACCGCGAGAACTGGCGTTCTTCGAGGCGACCTGCGAGTATCTCGCGAGTGCACCGGAGTCACCGTTCACTGGGGCCCCTGTCGTCTCGATTGCGACCGCTGACGGACACAAGAAACTCTCCCGGGAGACGCTGACTGTCAGCGATGGCGAGACGACCGAACGACCGGTCGCAGCCCACGAGTGGCACGACGTACTCGAAACGGAGTTCGGGTTGCGCCCTGAACCGATGGAATAGACGGCACTCGGTCAGGCTGACGGAAGGCTACGACAGTTGGTCGCGAAGGAGTTGGTTCACGTCGCCGGGGTCGGCACTCCCACCAGTTTTCTGCATCACCTGGCCCACGAGGAAGTTCAGCGCGCCGTCCTCGCCGCTGTGGAAGTCCTCGACCGCATCGGGGTTCTCGTCGATAGCTTCCTCGACAGCCTGCTGGACCGCGTCGCCGCTGGTCTTGCCGAGTCCCTCCGCCTCGACGATGGTGTCGGGGTCGTCACCCTCGTCGAGCATCGAGCGAAGCACGGTTTCGCGGGCGTTCTTGGCGGTAATCTCGTCGGTCGCGACGAGTTCGACCAGCCGTGTGATTTCGTCGAGACGGTCGGTCACGTCGGTGACTTCCATGTCCCGGTAGTTGAGTTCGCCGAGCAGGTTGTCCGCGACCCACGTCGCCGCGAGATCTGCGTCGAACTCGCTGGCGATGTCCTCGAAGAAGTCCGCGACCTGTTTCGTGGAGGTGAGTTTGTCCGCCGCCTCGTCGCTCAGGCCGTACTCCTCGCGGAAGCGCTCGCGGCGAGCGTCGGGCAGTTCCGGAATCGCAATCTCCGCTTTCCAGTCGGCCACTTCGAGTGGCGGGAGGTCGGCCTCGCGGAAGTACCGGTAGTCCTTCTCCTCCTCTTTCGAGCGCATCGAGACAGTAATGCCACGGGATTCGTCCCAGTGGCGGGTCTCCTGTTCGACGACGCGGCCGCGCTGGACGGCGTTTTTCTGTCGCTGGGCCTCGTAGGCCAGGGCCTTCTCTGCGCCCTTGTGACTGGAGATGTTCTTGACCTCGGTGCGGTTGGCCGATTCGAGCACTGCGGTGTCGATATGGCCATCCCCGCCGACCTCGTCGGCGTCGACCACCGAGAGATTGGCGTCGATGCGGAGGCTGCCGTCTCGTTCGGCGTCGAAGACGCCGAGGTATTCGAGGACCTCTTCGAGTTTAGCGAGGAAAGAGCGGACTTCGTCGGCAGAGCGGAAGTCGGGTTCCGTGACGATTTCCAGCAGGGGCGTCCCGGCGCGGTTGTAGTCGACAAGCGTGTAATCTGCGGTGTCGATGGAACCGCCCTTGTGCTGGAGGCTGCCGGGGTCCTCTTCCAGGTGGGCGCGCTCGATACCGACCGTGCGCCGGTCGTCTTCGACCGTGAATTCGAGTTCGCCCGACTGACAGATAGGGGCGTCGTACTGCGTAATCTGGAAGTTCTTCGGGAGGTCGGGGTAGTAGTAGTTCTTCCGGTGGAAGCGTGTGCGTTCGGGAATCTTCGCGTCGATAGCCTTGCCGACCTTGACGGCGGCCTCGACGGCACCCTCGTTGAGCACCGGAAGCGCGCCGGGGAGACCGAGACAGACCGGGCAGGTGCGGGTGTTGGGCTCGTCGGCGGGGGCCGTCGAACAGCCACAGAAGATTTTCGTCGCGGTTTCGAGCTGGACGTGGACCTCCAGCCCGATGACGACCGCGAGGTCCTCCTGTTCCTGTACTTGCGCCATTACACCGCGATTCGGCACGCGGTGGCTAAAGCCTGACGCACCAGATAAATCCTGACAAACGTGCCCGGCATGTGTTGTGAGAACGTATATCAGAATTCCGCCCAACTAGGGTGATATGCCAGGAGGGACACCCCAGACACTGCGACCGTTCCTGTGGCGTGCGGCGAACCTGTACCCCGACACAGAAATCGTCTCGCGCACACACGAGGGAATGACACGGACAACCTACGCGGAGTATGCCGACCAGGTCGGTCGGCTGGCCAACGCACTCGACGAGGCGGGTATCGACGAGGGCGACCGCGTCGCGACGGTCTGCTGGAATCACGACCGGCACTTCGAGACGTACTTCGCAGCGCCAAACACCGGCGCGCAGTTACACACGATCAACCCGCTGTTGCCCGACGAACACATCCAGTACATCGTCGAGGACGCACAGGACCGCATCATCTTCGTCGACCCATCGCTGGCCGAGAAAGTCGCGGGGGCTTACGACGAGGACGCCTTCGAGAGCGTCGAACAGTTCGTCGTCGTCGGCTCGGCGGTGCCTGACGCTGGGTTACCGGATGCCGTCGCGTACGACGAGTTCGTCGACGGCCAGGACACCGAGTACGACTGGCCGCAACTCTCCGGCGAGACCCCTGCCGGGATGTGTTACACCTCCGGGACGACCGGCAAGCCGAAAGGCGTCGAGTACACCCAGCAGATGCTCTGGAGTCACACGATGGCCGAACTCACGCCGATGGGAATGAACATCGCCGACACGGACGCGGTGATGCCGGTGGTCCCGATGTTCCACGTCAACGCCTGGGGGATGCCCTACGCGACGGCGGCGGCGGGTGCGAAACACGTCTATCCCGGCCCCTCGCCAGACCCGGAAGACCTCGCGCACCTCATCGAGGAGGAGGGCGTGACCATCACCGCCGGCGTCCCGACGGTGTGGCTGGGACTGTTAGAGTATCTCGAAGACAACGAGGTGGACCTCTCGACGCTCGACGAGATATACATCGGCGGTGCAGCGGCCCCGAAAAGTCTCATCCGGGCGTACGATGACCTGGGTGTGACCGTCGTCCACGCGTGGGGGATGACCGAAACCTCACCGATCGGATCGACGGCGACGCTGAAAGGAACGCTCAAGGATGCCGACTACGAGACGCAACTGGACAAGCGGGGCAAACAGGGACTCGTCTTGCCCGGCCTGGAGTTCAAGGTGGTCCGTGACGATGGCGAGCGAATCGAGTGGGATGGCGAAGACTTCGGCGAGTTGCTGATTCGCGGGCCGTGGGTCACCACGGAGTACCACCAGCGACCCGAAGCGAACGAGGAAGATTTCGAGGGCGACTGGTTGCGTACTGGTGACATCGTCACCGTCGACGAGGACGGCTACATGGACATCGTCGACCGGGCGGACGACGTCATCAAGTCCGGCGGGGAGTGGATATCCTCACAGGAACTGGAGAACGCGATGATGGCCCACGACGCCGTCAGCGAGGCTGCCGTCATCGGCGTCCCCCACGAGCGGTATCAGGAGCGTCCCGTCGGGTTCGTCGTTCGCCGAGAGGGCGCAACGATTAGCGACGACGAGCTCGAAGCGGAACTGAACGACCTGCTCACCGACGAATTCCCGAGTTTCTGGGAGCCCGAGAAGTACGTTTTCATCGAGGCGGTGCCGAAAACCGCGACCGGGAAGTTCTCGAAGAAGGACCTCCGCGAGGAGTACGCCGACGAATCGCTCCTCTCCGAATAGGGCACACCCTCGTTTCTTCTCCAGATAGTGAGTACACCCACTGAGAGGGGCGAATGTAGATTTTCGTGTTTTCAGCCCGTTTCCGCCCGTCTCGTGCACGTGTCCGATTTCGAACCATTGTCTGACATACGTTTATGTAATCGGAGTGTAACGGTGTGTCATATGTGCGGTAACCGAGTCGAGGAACTCGAATCGCGGGTCAAGGAACTGGAAGCGTCGGTCGAGGGGCTGACCGACGAACTCGTCGAATGCAAAGTTCGTCTCCGGGAGCTAGAGAGCGCCGTCGACGACGATCTGGGATTCGTCCCCGAATCGGAGTCCGAACCAGACACCGCCGAGACGGGGTCGGCGTCCGAGTCGGGCGACGACATCAGAGTGCCCGAGCCGGGTGAATCGGCGGACGCGGCCGACACATCTAACACCGAGGGCTCCGAGGGTGAGGACAACACCGAAGAGTCCGGCTCTGACATCATCGTGGCCTGACGCCGGGACTCTATCGCGAGCACCCCCATGCACATCAAAGAGCTCGTCCTCGACAATTTCAAGAGTTTCGGCCGGAAGACTCGAATCCCGTTCTACGAAGATTTCACCACCGTTAGCGGCCCGAACGGCTCCGGCAAATCGAACATCATCGATTCGGTGCTGTTCGCGCTCGGCCTCGCCCGGACGTCCGGCATTCGCGCCGAGAAGCTGACCGACCTCATCTACAACCCCGGTCATCACGACGGCGGGTCGTTCGACGGCGAACGCGAAGCCAGCGTCGAGGTCATCCTCGACAACGAAGACCGGACCCTGGAACGCACTCAGGTCGTCAACGCCGCCGGCACCGAGGACGTGGGCGACGTGGACGAAATCGGCATCAAGCGCCGCGTCAAGGAGACCGAGGAGAACTACTACTCCTACTACTACATCAACGGTCGCTCGGTCAACCTCGGCGACATCCAGGACCTGCTCGCACAGGCCGGTATCACCCCCGAGGGGTACAACGTCGTGATGCAGGGCGACGTGACCGAGATTATCAACATGACGCCCGGCTCGCGCCGGGAGATTATCGACGAAATCGCCGGCGTGGCGCAGTTCGACGCGAAAAAGGAGGACGCCTTTGGCGAACTAGACGTCGTCGAGGACCGCATCGACGAGGCGGAGTTGCGTATCGAGGAGAAAGAAGAACGGCTCGACCAGCTCGAAGACGAACGCGAGACAGCCCTGGAATACCAGGAGTTGCGAGACCAAAAGGAAGAGTACGAGGGCTACCGGAAGGCAGCCGAACTCGCCGACAAGCGCGATGAGCTGGCGGACATCGAGGCCGAAATCGAGGAGCTAACCGAGACGCTCGAAGAACGTCAGGCCGAGCTCGACGAACGTCAGGCGTGCGTGATGGACCTCGAAAGCGAGCTCGAAGCGCTCAACGAGGAAATCGAGCGGAAAGGCGAGGACGAACAGCTCGCCATCAAGCGGGAAATCGAGGAGATCAAAGGCGACATCGCCCGCCTCGAAGACAAGATTGCAAACGCAGAAGAGAAGGTCGAAGACGCCGAGAACGAGCGCCGGCAGGCCTTCGTCAAAATCGACCGCAAGCAGGAGGAAATAGAGGATCTCGAAAGCGAAATTCAGGACACGAAAGTCGCCAAATCCTCGATTGCGGCTGACATCCAGCAAAAGGAGAGCGAACTCGCGGAGGTCGAGGCCCAGATAGACGAAGTCGGCGAGGAGTTCGAGGAGGTCAAAGACGAACTGGAGGAAAAGAAGGCAGCACTGGAGGAGGCAAAATCCGAGAAGAACGACCTCCAGCGCGAGCAGGACCGACTGCTCGACGAGGCCCGGCGCCGCTCGAACGAGCAACGCGAGACCGAGGCCGCAATCGAGGATGCCAAGGAGAAGATTCCGGAACTTGAAGCCGAAATCGCGGACCTCGAGGCCGAACTGGAGAAGGCCGAGAAGAACTACCACACCATCAGTGAGGTCGTCGAGGACCTCAAAGCCGAGAAAGGCGAACTCCAGTCGGATCTCGAAGCGATCGAAGACAAGATTAGCGCAGCGCAGCAGGAGTACGCCGAACTCGAAGCGAAGGCGGACCAGTCGGGCGACTCCTCCTACGGCCGCGCGGTGACGACCATCCTCAACGCCGGCAAAGAGGGCGTCCACGGGACCGTCGCTCAGTTGGGTAGCGTCTCTGGCGAGTACGCAACGGCGTGTGAGACGGCCGCCGGCGGACGGCTGGCACAGGTCGTCGTCGACGACGACGGCGTCGGGCAACGCTGTATCGAGTACCTGAAATCCCGCAACGCGGGCCGGGCGACCTTTCTCCCGCTGACGGAGATGCACAGTCGCTCGCTCCCCTCGCTGCCCAGCCACGGCGGCGTGGTTGATTTCGCCTATAATCTTGTCGACTTCGACAGCGAGTACGCGGGCATCTTCTCGTACGTGCTCGGTGACACCGTCGTCGTCGAGGACATGGAGACCGCCCGCGACCTGATGGGCGATTTCCGCCTGGTGACACTCGACGGCGACCTCGTCGAGAAGAGCGGTGCGATGACCGGCGGTTCGAAGAAAGGGTCGCGCTATTCCTTCGAGGGCAGCGACGGCCAGCTAGAGCGGGTCGCCCAGCGCATCAACGAACTCGAAGACGAGCGCCAGGACATCCGCGGCGACATCCGGGACGTAGAGGAACGACTGGACGACGCGCGGGACAGGCAGAGCGATTCCAGCGACCAGGTCCGCGAGATTCAGAGCACTATCGAGCGCACGCAGACCGAAATCTCGGAGACGGAGTCGAAAATCGAACGGCTCGAAACAGAGCTGACCGAAATCGAGGACGATCGCGAGTCGGTCTCCGAGCAGATGGACGAACTGGAGGGCAAGATTGCCGAACAGAACGAGGCGATAGCGACCGTCGAGGAGCGCATCGCCGAACTCGAATCCGAAGTCGAGGATTCGGAGCTGCCGGAACTGACCGCCAAATCCGAATCCATCCGCGAGGATATCGACGACCTCGGACGGAAACGCGACAGCCTCGACTCGGAACTGAGCGAACTCGAACTCGAAAAGGAGTACGCCGAGGAGGCCATCGAGGACCTAGAGGACAAGGTCGAGTCAGCCAAGGAGCGCAAGGCGGACGCGACAGAGCGCATCGAGCGTCTCCAAGGCGACATCGAGGCCAAAGAGGAGCGTCTCGACGAGAAAGAGGACGCCGTCGCCGAACTCGAAGAAGAGCTGGCGGAGTTGAAAGCCGAGCGCGAGGACCTCCGCGAAGATGTCGAGGAAGCTCGGCAGGAGCGCGACGAACAGAAGGAGAAGGTCCAGCGCGTCGAGGACAAACTCGCGACGGCACGCGAGGAAGTCGAACGACTGGAGTGGGAAATCGACGAGCTCGCCGGCGAAGTCGGGGAGTTCGACCCCGAAGAGATTCCCGATCACGACGAGGTCGAATCCGAAATCACGAGGCTCGAAGCCGAGATGGAGGCGCTCGAACCCGTGAACATGCTGGCCATCGAGGAGTACGACGAGGTGCAGGCGGCCCTCGAGGATCTGCTCGACAAGAAGGAGACGCTCGTCGAAGAGGCAGAGGGCATCCGGGACCGCATCGCCACCTACGAATCCCGGAAGAAGGAGACGTTCATGGAGTCGTACAACGCTATCGACGAGCAGTTCCAGGACATCTTCGAGCGGCTCTCGAACGGGTCTGGCCGACTCCACCTCGAAGACGAAGACGATCCGTTCGAGGGTGGGCTGACGATGAAAGCCCAGCCCGGCGACAAACCGATTCAGCGATTGGAAGCGATGAGCGGCGGCGAGAAATCACTGACGGCACTCGCCTTTATTTTCGCCATCCAGCGGCACAACCCCGCGCCGTTCTACGCGCTGGACGAGGTCGACGCCTTCCTCGACGCCGCCAACGCCGATCTGGTCGGTGAGATGGTCGACGAACTCGCCGGTGACGCGCAGTTCGTCGTCGTCTCTCACCGCTCGGCGATGCTCGAACGCTCCGAGCGGGCCATCGGGGTCACGATGCAGGACGACAACGTCTCGGCGGTAACCGGTATCGACCTCTCAGGCGATAGCGACGAAGACGATATGGAGGTGCCGGCTGATGACTAGCGAGAACGAACGAAGTGAGTTCTCGTCGAAACGAGCGGGGAGCGAACGCGACCCGCGAAGCCAGTCAGAGAGGTGCACGATATGACTGACGAAGACATCCCGCTCGATATCAGCGGTCACGAGGACAGAGACCGATCGGGCAGAGAAAGCGCCGCCGCACTGCTGGGCGACGACACCCACGAAGGAAATAGCGGCGATGACGACGGTGATGAAGTCGAGCCAGTCGAGGTGCTGGTCGGGCTGGCAGAGGACGGCGAAATCGACCCGTGGGACATCGACATCGTCTCGGTGACCGACAAGTTCCTCGACCGGTTGGACGACGCGGACCTCCAGACCTCCGGGCGGGCGCTCTTTTACGCGAGCGTCCTGCTGCGGATGAAAAGCGACGCGATGCTCGAAGCGGACGACGACGAGGAACCGGAGCCAGAGCCGTGGGAGCAGGCGATGGCCGAAGGGGGCGAGCCAGCGGGCGACCACGACCCCTTCGCCACGCTGGAGGCGGAGATGGACCGGCGGCTCGAACGCAAGCGCGCCCGCGGGATGCCACAGACGCTGGACGAACTCGTCCGGGACCTTCGGGAAGCAGAGCGAGATAACTGGTGGAAGGAGTCCCGCGAGTACGACACCAATGGCTCGTCGAGTGGGTTCCAGCGAGGCGCACAGGAACTGGACTACCGGTCGGCCGACGACCTCCGAATGGACGACGAGCCCACCGAGGCCGACGTGACCGGCACCGCCCACAGCGAGAACATCGACGAAATCATCGAGTCCGTCCACGCGGCCGTGCGCGAACACTACGAGCAGGGCCGCGACGAAGTGCTCTACCGCGAGATTCAGAGGGCTGGCGGCTCCCGCGTCGAGACGTTCCTCGGACTGCTCTTTCTCTCACACCGCGGGCAGGTCCGCCTCCAGCAGGACGACCTCTTTGGCGACCTCTGGATTCAGGACCCCGCCGCGACGACTGGCTCCGGCGAAGCTGTCGCAGACTGACGGGTTACCCGTCACTGCGTCTGTTACCGAGCGATTCCGATCAGCGAAAGAACTATTACAGACAATGTTGTATGGTACCAGTACACATGACGCCAACAAAACTCCGGGAACGACTGGAGGAGTCCGAAGACAGGGTAGATGTCGACTCGTTCCTGAATGCACTGACGTACGTCCGCGACGACGGCCGAACAAAGTAGCGACACTGTCTGTCTTGATTTTCGCCCGGTGAGAGCGACTGCTCTGGGTCAGAGAACGACGCCGGACTGAAGCAGCGCGATGAGACCGGTCAGTATCGGCACGGAGAGGACGGTCGAGACGAAGATCGCGGTGCCCGCGTACTCGGTGGCCTCGATACCTTCGGGCGTCGAGCCGGCGAACTCCCCGGTAAGGATGAGCGTCGTCACGGCCGCTGGCATCGAGCATTCGAGGAAGAACACACGAGCGACGGTCGTGTTCTGGAAGCCGACGACGGCGGCGATACCGACAGCAATCAGCGGCGCGACGAGCATCTTCAGCGTGACGGCCGGCGTGACGCGGAGCGCGGCGGCGCTGTAGTCAGTTTCGGCGAGTTCGATGCCAAGGATGAGAAGCATGACCGGAATGGAGGAATCACCGACGAGTTTCAGCGTCTCCATCGACGCCGTATCGGCAGCGGGGACGACGCCAAGCCACCGTGCGGCGAGAGCGGCGATGACGACGTATATCAGTGGAATCTCGAAGATGGCGCGCATGCCGGAGTACCAGTCGTCGCCCTCGCCGCGGGCCGCGAGATAGACGCCGAGGGTGTACATCGCGACCGACTGGGCGGCGATGAACACGACGGCCGTCGAGCGACCGACAGCACCGAAGGCAAACTCCGAGACTGGAATACCGTAGTTGCCGGCGTTCGAGAAGATACTGACGAGGACGAAGCTCCCGAGAATGGGTTCTGTCTCGCCGAGCATGCGACCGCTCCCTTCCGAGAGGAGCGCCATCACGCCGGTAAAGAGGAAGACGCCGACGGCGACGCTGGCGAGCGTCTCGCCGCTGAGAGCGGTGGTCGCGAGGCTGTGAAAGACGAGCGCCGGGACGAGAACGTAGATGGTGACAGTGTTGAGCGGGCCGGCGGCCACGTCGCGGCGGCGGCCGAGGACGAAGCCGGCCGCAGCGATGGCGACGATGGGGAGGATTGCCGTCGCGAAGATGCTCAGCAGCGACACACGCTGAGGCAAACTGCGGGGCTACACAATCCCTTCGAAGTTCGGTAGTGCAGATAAATCTTTCAGCCGGTTGCCGAGTGTGCAGTCGCCGATCCGGTTTTAGGTGGGTGGCCGGGAATCAATCGCTTATGGACACCCCGCGACGCAGATTCCTCCAGTCGGTCGCGACGCTGACCGCCGGCGGCCTCCTCGCTGGCTGCCAGTCCGGTGAGGGCGACGTGACCACGACAGAGACGCCGAACGGAACTGCGACACCGACAGAACCCCCAACAGACGAGTCGGACGGTGACCAGTCGACCGACGCGGAAGCGCTGAAACAGCGAGCGCAGGAGTACGTCCGACTGCTCGACGACGGGAAGTTCGAAGCAGCACACGATGAGTTCACCGAACAGACGGCCGCCGCGATCACTGTCGACCAGCTCGAACGGGCGTGGAACGGGACCGCCGGTCAGAAGGGGTCACTACAGGAAATCACCGAGACGGAGCACCGCGGGACCGGCGACGCCGGAGAGGTGGTCGTCGTCCGCGCACGGTTCGAGAACGGGACCCAACAGTTCAACTTCGTGTTCACGACTGAGGGCATCACCGGATTCCGTATCGTCCCGGCAGAGACCGTGGAGTGGACGCCACCAACGTATGTCGACCAGTCGGCGTTTACCGAGCGAGAACTCACGCTTTCCGCGCCCGGTGACTGCTCGCTCGGCGCGACGCTAACAGTTCCCGAGAACGGACAATCAGTCCCGGGTGTCGTCCTCGTTCACGGCAACGGCGCACAGGACCGCGACGAGACGATTGGCCCGAACAAGACGTTCAAAGACATCGCCTGGGGACTGGCCTCTCGTGGAATTGCTGTCCTCAGATACGACAAGCGGACGTACGCCTGTGACGTCGACAGAGCGGACGCAACTATCGACGACATCGTGACCGACGACGCGCTGACGGCACTCGACCGCCTCCGGAGCGTCGAGGGGGTGGACTCGGTGTTCGTCGCCGGCCACAGTTTCGGCGGGCTGCTGGCCCCCCGCATCGCAAAACGAGACGGTAACCTGGCGGGTGTTGTCATGCTCGCGCCCGGTCCGGCCCGGCCGATGGCCGACGCTATCGTGGCCCAGACCGAGCATCTCGCGAACGTCGACGGGACGGTCACCGACGCCGAACAGCAGCAGTTAGAGCAGGTCAGGGAGATGGCCGAGAAGATTCGAACGCTCGACATCGACGACGACGAGATCGTCAACAACTACGGGGGGGACGAGTACTACCGGACCCTCAGGGAGTACGACCACACCGCTACGGTTCAGGACCTGTCGATTCCGCGCTACGTGGCACAGGGCGGCAGCGACTGGCAGGTCACCGTCGAAGAAGATCTCGACAGGTGGCGGACGGCACTGGAGAGGGAGTCGACAGCTACGATCGAGGTGTACCCGGACCTGAACCATCACTTCCAGGAGAGCACGGGCAAGGAGACAGCACAGGAGTATCAGGAGCCAGATAGCCACGTCGCAGAGCGACTCGTTGCGGACATCGTCTCATTCGTCACCACCCACGGCTGACCGCGACGATACCGTTTTTTCGATGCCGTGTGACGGTGACGTATGTCCAGGGTCAACGAAGCTGACCTCGACTGGAGCGAGTACGACCACGGCGATTCGGCCTTCCGACGGAAGGAACTCGGCGACGCCGCCGGGAGCGACAAGCTTGGTTGTAGCCTCTACGAACTCCCGCCGGGAAAACGCTCGTGGCCGTATCATTACCATACCGCAAACGAGGAGGCCATCTACGTCCTGGCCGGCGAGGGAACGTTGCGGGCCGACGACGGTGAACACGACCTGACCGCGGGCGATTTCGTTCCGTTCCACGCCGACGAGAGCGGCGGCCACCAGGTCGTCAACGACGGCGACGACCCGCTCCGATATCTCGCGGTCTCGACGATGGAAGAACCCGACGTGACCATCTACCCGGAGATGGAGAAGTTCGGCGTCTACGTCGGTTCCCCACCGGGTGGCCGCGACGAACGGACCTTCGACGGCTACTACCCGATCGACGCCGACGTGGACTACTGGGACTAACCGCCAGCAGGCAGCGCAACGAACCGGCCGGTCGTCACCTCTTTGCGGCAACCCGAATGATAGACCATTATGTTTATATACATCCCGGCCATCGGATCGAGTACAACCTTCATGACAGACCATGAGGGTTGCGGAGAACCAATGTACACCCACTACACAGACGCAGAGAACACTGGCGCACCGATGGTCCCGAACATCAACACCGACGACGACATCATGACCGACGGCGGACAGGACCGCGACGACCTCGCGGAGATCGTCCTGAGCCACCGGATCGAAGAGTAACTCGACTGGACCAATGACAGCGACCAACCACACACGAGCGGCACCGACGCGAACCAGCCTGCGGCTCCCCCGACAGGGTGTACGTCGGGTATCCGTACCCTCGAAATAATTCTGTCGAGTACTCCTCGACACGGTTTTTCTGCCGACCGATACCCGACACCCGCGGGTCCAGTACTGCGATAGAAGAGCGGTGCTGTGACGCTGCGGCCGCTACTCCATTCTGTCGAGCAGCGTCTCTAGCTGCTGTTGGCGCTGATTGCGGGCGATATCGCGGTGTTCGCGCTCAGCGTCGCTCTCACAGACCAGTTCGGGGACTTCCGTCGGCGTGCCGTCCTCGTCGACGGCGACGAACGTCAGAAAGGAGGAGGTGGTGTCGCGGGACTCGCCGGTCCGGGGTTCCTCGGCCATCACGTCGACTTTCACGTCGACACTCGTCCGGCCGGTGTCGAAGACGTACGCCTGTACGACGACGACCTCGCCGAGTTCGATTGGCGAGATGAAATCGACGTGGTCCATCGACGCCGTCACGCACTGTCGGTTGGCAAAGCGCATCGACGCGATTGCGCCACAGATGTCCATCCAGTGGAGGACTGCACCACCGAGCGCGCGCCCGAAGAAGTTGGTGTCGTCGGGCATCAGCAGTTCTGTCATCTCGGTGTGTGATTTGGAGAGCCGTGCGGTCTGCCTCTCGTCGGCTGTCATACTGGAAGCGACGGCCACTGCCCGGAAAGTCCCGACGGTTTCATGGGGTCGCCGGCCCGTCTCTGGGTATGGAAACACGTCAGGCGTTTCTCGTGGACGCGTGTGCCGCCGAACCGACCGGCGGCACCCCCGTCGGTGTCGTTCCCGACGGCGATGGACTGGCCGACGAACAGGTCTCGGCGGTCGCAGGAGAGTTCGCGACGACGGTCGCGCTCCCGGACGGCGACGATCTCCGAGTGAGCGGCCCATCGGGACTGCTCGACCATCATCCGGCCGCGACGATTGCGGCCGTCGGCCACCAGCACGAGCGTGGCGAGCGCGAGGTCGGGAGTCACACGCTCTCGACGGCAACGGGGACCGTCGAGACCGAAGTCACGAGCGACGGCGGCGTCTGGGTCGAGCAGTCACCGCCGACAGCCACGACGGCGAACGTCAGTGAGTCCAGCGTGGCCGACGCGCTTGGCATCGACCCCGCCGCGGTTCGGGACGTGGGCGCTGACTTCCCGCCGACGCTGCTCTCGGTGGGCATCGACGCGCTCGCCGTGCCGGTGAACTTCCTCGAACATCTCAGCGGTGCGCGTCCGGACGCGTCGGCGCTGGCAGCGGTCGCAGACGACGCTGCTGTCGATGTCGTCTGTGGCTTCACGTTCGATACGCTGGCGGCCGATGCTGCCTGTCACATGCGAGCGTTCGTTCCGCCGGAACAGTCGGTCGGGAGTCGAACCGTCGGGCAGGAGACGCTGGTGCTCCCGGCCGTGGCCGGCGGTCTGGTGTCGCATCTGTTCGAACGCGGGAGTATCGAGGACGCGGCGACGAGCGTCGAACAGGGCCATTTCGTCGACCGGCCCGGACGAGTGCACGTCGAGGCTGGCGGCAACCTCCGGGTCGGAGGCCATACGGTCACCAGTCTCGACGGCAGCGTGACGGTCCCGCCAGCCGAGGACGACGACATCATCGAGGTTTGAGACTATCGGCTGGAAACTGGACGCGTCTCGACTTACACGGATTTCTTGATTTGACCAATACAGAAGACTTGTAGAATTATAGTAGCCATTGCACACACGACTGCACGAGTGCGGTACGGTCGGTATGTAAATCGTTTCAATTGTTACTATAGATTCGCCGTGCCTGCAGAGGTTCGCTGTCGGACAATAATAATCCAGTCAGTAACCGTCAAACGATAGTAATCCGGTCGGCGATTCGCTCTTCTTCGTCGAACACGTCGTCGCCATCAATAGCGATTTCGTACTGGTACGTCCCCGGGTCCATGTCCGAGATGGTTTCGAGTTTCCCTCCCCACCCATCGGGAATATACTGTTCGTGGGGGCCAGACCACGACAACTCCACCGGCTCGATATCCGATTCGGGGAACTCGACGGTGACCGAGTTGATAGCGTCGGCACCGAGGAAATCACCCGTGTCGCTCTCGTAGACGCCGACGTTGAGTGCGACCTCTTCCCCAGCACTGAACTCCTGCTTGCTCTGGCAGTCATCTCCCGTCGTCGTTTCGTCGGAGCCATCTGAGCCGCCAGTTGTCGTTGTCTCGTTGGTGACTGTCGCGTTCCCAGTCGGTACATCGTCGTTATCGTCGTTGTCGTCGTTGCCACCATTGTCCTCGGGTGGCCCAGGGTCTGTGATGTAGTTACACCCGGCGACGCTCACTGTCGCCCAGGTTGCTGCACCTGAGGCGAGAAGGCGTCGCCGTGAGAACCCCGACTCCTCGTCGGCACTGTCACCGGCGTCTGTTTCGCTGTCGTTTCGAGACATTGTGGGAATACCTCTGTATGAACAGCCATCGCACTTAACCCTGACTGTCATTTCAGCGGCAGTAGGACTTCGAAACAGAACGTGGCATAGAGTATTCGAGAGAGTTGCAGTATCGTCACCGGCTACGGCGTCGACGCCTCGTGAGCCGCCTGACTTCTTGAGAAGCGGAGTAGTCAATCGACGTTGACCAGCACCTCGAGGGCGTTCCCGCCCCTGACCCGGTCAGCGTCGGTCATCGAGGTGACGTCGTCGATGGCCGAGCGAATCGACTCGACGCCCTCGGCGGTACGCGCCTCGTAGGGGAAGTCCGTACCAAAGAGGACGTTCGAGGAGGGGAACGCATCGAGCGTCCGCCGAATTGCGGCGCAGTCGTCGCCGTAGCCACCGGTGTCGACGTAGATGCGGTCCTCGAGTTGTCGCCTGAACTCGGGGTAGGGTTTCGCCCCGTCGAGGCCGGGCCAGAACTCCTCGCGGAGTCGGAGTTCGATGCGCCCGAGCATGCTCGCGATGTTCCCGCCGAGATGGTGATAGACGAGCGTGAGGTCAGGATAGCGGTCGAGAACTCCCTCGTGGATAGCCCGACAGATGCTCTCTCCGAGTGCGACCTCTCGGCCCCAGATAGCGTTGAGACCCAGTTCCCTGCCATAGACGCCCGGTGCGAGCGACTCGAAGAGTGTCGGGTGGACCAGCAGCGGCGCACCCGTCCGGTCGGCGACCTCGAGAACCGGTTCGAGTTCGGGGTCGGTGATGCCGACGCCGTCGCTGTCGGTCTCGATTGCCCCGCCGTTGAACCCGGCATCGAGACACCGCCGGAACTCGCGGGCCGCACGGTCGCCGCCGGCCGCAACTGGGAGAGCAGCCAGCCCGTACAACTGGTCGTGGGCCGCGACGAGGTCGGCGAGCGCGTCGTTCGAGTGTGCGACCGCCTCTGTGTTCTCGGAGCCAATGTGTGGGGGGGCAGAGAGGACCATGCCGTCGACGCCGGTCTTCCGGTAGACATCCAGAGCCGCGTCCGGGTCCGAGTGGATGGGAGCGCCAGCACTCTGTGTGATACTCTCGTGAATCGCGCGGTCCTCGACCGTCGGGAGGAAGTGACACGCGAAGTCGATGGTGGGAACGGAGCCGTCGGTCGACATACTCACCCCAAGGTCGGTTCGGGACTTATATCCAGCCACCGACATCTGAGAACGGACACAATAAATATATCCGAAGGGGATAAGATTCCGGACAGGATGACTGACAATTCGGACAACGCGACCAGCAGGCGACGACAGCCCGACACCCCCCGTGGGACGCTCGTATTGAGCGACGAGGAGGGGTACGTCGGGGACACCATCACGTTCAAGGGCCGGAACTTCCCGGCAGGAGAACAGTTAGAGATTCACTGGCACTCGGTCGAGGGGAAATGGGGCGTTCTCAAGGGCCACGAGATACTGGGAACGCAGTTCCGGCCCCGGACCGACGTCATCGCAACCGTCGAGGCCGACGAGTCGGGCTCGTTCGACGAAGAGTGGACGATTCCAGAGGACCACGGCGGCCGACACCGAATCGAAGTGAAAGACAGCGCGGGGCGGACGGTCGCGGACGACGAGTTCACCATCATCGCCTGGTTCGAACTGGAAGAGACGACGGCCGAACTGGGCGAGGCGTTCTTGCTCAGGGGCTACGGCATCAGTCCGGACGTGATGGCGACGAACTACCAGGTGGCCTGGGACAACGGCCATATCGGCTTCATGACGAGTGTCCGGAACCGCGGGACTGCGACCGCTGAAGTCCGGGCAGTCGGGCCACCCGGGGAACATCGCATCCAGGTCTGGCACGGCTACCGCGGCGTTCCGTACCTGCTCCGTGACGGGCAGTCACCGTTCCGGGCGGTCGCCGGTGACAGACAGACTGCCTGGACCGTCGAAGTGACCGAACCCGAGACCGAACCCGAGACCGCCTGGATGGACCCGCTTGCCAAGGAGCGTCCCATCAGCGAACACCTTGTCGACATCGACGTCGACGAGGACAGCGGGGCCAGCATCGACGTCACCCCCACGTGTGGGCAGGCCGGGACGGACGCAGTCATCACCGGAAGCGGGTTCCCCGCGAACACCGAAGTCGACCTCATCTGGTACCGCCACGAGGGCCACAACTCCCGGGGCCGGTCGAACGCGCCGGACCCGACGATAGAACCGGTCCCGTACCCCGACGTGTTGCCGACGGCCACAACCGACGACAGCGGCAAGTTCCAGGTCGAGACGACCATCGACCACGACGTCGGCTCGACGCGACCGATAACCGCGATGGTCGGCGGGCGGGAGGTCGCAGTGACGGGGTTCGTGATGCAACCCTCCATCGTGTCGTACGGGCCGACCGAGGGGCCAGCCGGGACCGAAATCGAAATCGAACTCTCCGGCGTCGGCTGGACGAACTACGAGAACTCCCTGTACTTCGTCTACGACAATCACCCGCTGGGGTATCTGTGTGGCACCGGCGGCGACGACGAGACAAGCATCGTCAACCCCGTGTTGCGCGCGACCGGGGAGCCGGGCTGGCACTTCATCGACGCCTACCCCTCGCTGTTCAACGTCGAGGAGGACGAACCCGACTTCGAACTCAGCCCCCACCTGTCCTACATCGACAACCACCCCATGCGCCCGATGCCTGCCTACCACTTCGCGTTCAAGATAACCGAGTGAGTAGCGCCGCACTCGTCGCCGGTAGGTGAAAAATAACCTGGATTTCCGGAGTGACAGTGAGCCACCGATCCGATCGGCAGCCGTCTGAGACAGGTTGTGACTCTGTATTATCACCGAAGTGGATTCAGTATAGTTACGTGATCCCGGCTAAAACTGCATGAGGTTTTTATACTATGCCATCAACTTGCAAAACGACCAATGAGTCAGAACACAAGCGACGCGAATCCCAGTGCGGATTCCGTCAACAAGAATGACAATTCGGGGCGCAAGTTGGGCGTGTCACGTCGCCGGATGCTGGCGACGGGCGCGGCAACGTGGGCAACGGTACTTGCGGGCTGTAGTGGCGGCGGCGAGGACGACGACACGCCAGAGGAAACCGAGACGACGGCCCCGGAACAGACAGAGACGCCGGAAGACGACGAGCCCCAACCGCAGCCCGAGAACTTCGTCGTGACTGCGGAGACGCTCTCCGGTGGCGGTGCGCCGAGTGCGGCCTCGTTCATCTCGGGCTGTGCAGCGACGAACGTCTTCGTCCCCGGCATGACCGTCGTCTTCCACGTCGGTATCTACGACCCGGCGACGGGCGACAAGCTGACCGACGAGGACCTCGACAGCGTCACCGTCGAGATGAACGGCGAGACCGTCGACCTGTCCTGGAGTTCGGACTACGAATGGGCTCAGCGCGAAGAGGGCAACGAGTGGATCGGAAGCTGGGACATCCCCGAGGACATCCTCAGCGACCAGGACTCCGCCAACATGGAGTACACCGTCAGCGTCTCCGGCGCCGACGGCAATTTCACGACGGTCGGTGTGCTGACCGACAACGTCGAAGTCGTCCCGTACGAGGACCCACGCAACTACGTCGTGACGACCGAGACGTTCTGGAACGGACACCCGTCCCCGGAGGAATCTAACGGCTTCGTCGGTTCGTGTGCGCCGGAGCGACAGTTCACGCAGGAGCTCGACGTCACCTTCGTCATCGGCGTCTACGACAGTACGAACGGCTACCTGGTCGGGACCGATGGGACGTACACGCCGGACGGCACGAATCAGGCCGACAGTCCAGCCATCTCCGAGGCCACGGTCGTCTCCCCGGACGACGAGTTCGAAGACGTGAGCCTGACCTGGAACGACTTCGCCGACGACGAGAACTCGACGGCACGCTGGAACGGCGTCCTCGAGACCGAAAATCTCGCGCCTGGCACCTACAACTACGAGGTGCAGGTCACCGAGGCCGAAGAGACCGAGCGGGGCCGCATCGACGCCACGATTGCGAGTAACTCCTTCACCATCATCGAAGTCAGCGGCAACTGAGACAGACCGTTGGAACCATTTTCGGCAGGGCTATCGAATACTGGCGGTTTCGCGGCCCAGGTGAATCGACTTCTTCGACCATAGTGGTAACAAATTACAGCAGTCCGTCTGAGAGGAGGGCTTTTTTACTCCGGTTTCGTTGTATCGCAGTATGGGCCAGGAGGACGACGTGCAACTCGGCGACGAGACACAGTCCGACGAGGGGGAGCGCACGCTCGAATTTATCGACACGGTCGAACTCGACGCGCCCAAGACGGAGGTGTGGGAGGTGATTTCGGACCCGGAGGTACTGACGGCCTGCGTGCCGGGCGCGGAGTCGATAGAGCGCGTCTCCGAGCGGGAGTACACGGTCGAGATTACCCGCGGAATAAGCCGGTTCACCGTCTCGCTGTCGGGCGAAGCGGAGTTCGTCGAGATGAACCCTCCCGAGTACATCGTCACGACCGGCAGTGCCTACGACGCAAAGACAGGAAGCGATTTCGAGATACTCGCGGCCATGGAGATGGACGACGACGGGGCGGGGACGGTGTTGACCTACAAGGCAGAGGTGACCTTCTCGGGTGGTATCACCTCGCTGAACACGCGGATTATCAAACCCATCGTCGCCCGGGACGTCAACAGCTACTTCGAGAACGTCAAAGACCGAATCGAGGCAGCTGAGGGCTGAACGGACTGGTGTAACGCGTTACCGCAGGGTGGGGCTGAACTGAACCCCGCTGACACGCCGAGGCTGCACCCTGGCTCGAAGATAATCACGGCAGTCTGTACGGTGCCACTTTCGGTTACTATTTTTCAGTTGCGGACGGAGGGGGTGATATGACCCAGCCAGATGCGACGGCAGTGTTCGATGAGATTTCCGAGATGGACTCGAAGGCCCTCTTCAAGCCGAAGGTCGTGGCGCTCGTAGTCTCGAACAGCGAGGACAAGGGACCGAACCTGATGACGGCGTCGTGGTACATGCTCGCGGGGTACAACCCGTTCCGGTACCTGCTGTCGGTCAGTCACAGCGATTACACCCACGAAATCATCGAGGAGAGTGGCGAGTTCGTCCTCGCCGCGCCCTCCTCGGAGATGATAGACGCACTCGTCCTGTCGGGGATGGAAAGCGGGCGCGACCTCGACAAGATCGACCACCTCGATATCGAGACGCTACCGGGCACGGAGATCGACGTTCCCATCCTGAAAAACGCCGTCGGGAACATCGAGTGCTCGGTCATGGATTCCTTCGAGTTCGAGAACTGCACCTACTACTTTGGAAAAGTCGAGAAGGCCTATATCACCGAGGACGGCCTCGATGGACGGCTTCTCTCGCTCGACGAGGACGTCCTCGCGTACATGGGCAGTGACTGGGCGGAGGGTGACACACACACGAAATCCCGGTTCTACGCCGAACTCGACAGCGAGGACCTCCGGCGGTTCCCCGGCGACCAGGTCGTCGAGGGACTCCCCGAGGACCGCCGAGAAGAATACGAGGAGTAACACACGTTCGGAGTGCCGTGGCCAGGCGGCGACCCGCTCACCACAGTGCCGAGTGGCTCGTGAACACGAACGGCGGGCCGTCGGCGTCTCCGTCGCCGAACAGAAACGCAAGAAACGGTAGCGACGCCTCCGCCCCGCCGATGACGGTCGTCTCCCGGGCCACCGTGTCGTCGAACAACTCGTCGTAGCGTTTGATCGTGTCGCGGTCGACCTGGATTCCGTAGAGTCGCTGGAGGAGGCGTTCACAGGCGTTATAAGAGTGTGTCTGGGCGTGTAACCGACAGAGGTCTACGATTGGCTTTGCGTACTCACAGCCCTCGTAGAAGTGCTCGGAGAGGTCCCCCTGGAACGACCGCCCACACGCCCGACACTCGTATTGCTGGACCTCCAGACCGACCTCCTCGAACCCTTCCTCGGTGACCAGACGGGCGAATGTCTTCGACGCCCGCTGGTAGCCGTTCTTTCGCAGGTCTGTCGAGTCACAGCCGGGACAGGGTCTGGACTGGCCGACGCGCATCCCGTCGTACTCACGGAGCTCGTTGTGGACCGACCTGATGAAAACCAGCGACGCGAGCGGGTCGAGGTCTTTCTCGGAGGGATCCTGCATCATCCACCCATTATATCTGGACAGACAAGAATCTTCACGTTACTATCCTACCCCTCTGTTAAGTCTATCACGTTAATAGTCTTTATATTGGAAGTAAAATTCGTGAAATATACCGAAGGATTAAAATTCACCCGTGGGGACCCACATAGTATGTCAACCGAAGACCGAGCCGCAGAATCCGGTCCACCCGAATCGGGACGTGACCACGCGAGCGGACTCTCCCGCAGAGCGTTTGTCGCGACCGGGGCGGCACTGTCAGTCGGGACATTCGCCGGCTGTTCCGGCGGCGGGTCGGAGCCGGACAACCCCTCGACCGACGAGGCGTGGACGACCGACGGTCTACTCGAGGAGATAGACGGCGACGAGACCATCACAATCTACGCTGGCACCGGCGACGACCAGCAGTGGTACGACCTCGTGGACGTAATCAACGACGAGTTCGGGACAAGCCTCGGGGCAGACGTCGTCGCCAGCGACGGCGGCACAGTCTCCCAGCGGTTCATTCAGGAACGGGAGGCCAACAACGAACAGGTCGACGTACTCAGCAGCGTCAGTAACGTGCAAGACGAGATCAAGAACACGGGGATGGAAGATGGCGAGGAGGCCGCCAACGACGTCGCGAGCGAGTACTTCGAAATGGGGGTCGACGAGAACTTCTGGTTCAAGGACGTCCTCGAGGACTGGCACCTCCTGCCGTTTATGGTGCCCGGGTTCAACGGCGGGACGAAAATCACCTTCCCGTACAACAAGGACATCTTCGACGATCAGGGCGCGGACGTGCCCGAAGAGTACGGCGACCTCCTCGATGATCAATACGAGGGGATGACGATGCTCGTCCCGGGCTACGTAGTCCGCACGTACGCGGGGTGGGCAATCAGCAAGGGAGCCAACGAGACGGACATGGGCGAGATGGAGTGGATGGATGCCCTCCGCGAGAACGTCGAATTCAAGACCGCAAGCTCGCACACGAGCGCGACGCGGGAGATCGCCAACGGCAACGCCGCGATGATGCTGTACAACTTCCCCAACACTGTCGAGGCGTTCATCACGGACTCGCCGGCACTGGGTGCAGCGTTCCCGAGTGGCGGCATGTGGCCGGCCTCGGGCGGACCGCTGTTCATCAACAAGAACGCGCCAAACCCTGGCGTCGCGCGCTTTTTCGTCAGCGCAGTGCTCGAAGAACCCGTCCAGAAGCGCATACTGGGCGAGGTGTACACCCAGGTGCCGGTCCGGCTGGACCTCGATTACTCCGACGTCGAAACCAACCCCTACAGTCGGAGGCGAATCGAAATCGACAGCGAAAAGATCGGGTTCTACGACACCGCACAGTACACCACCATCACACAGACCGCCCTAGAGGAAGAGAAGTTCGACACCTGAATGTGCTCGCTCACGCCCCGCCACGGAACAGACACCACGTCACCGATGACAATTAGCCAATCCAGCGCCAGACGGAACGGGACCGAACCGGACGCCGACACGCAGCTGACCGTCCGGGGCCTGTGCAAGCAATTCGGCGAGGAGTTTTGCCTCTCCGACATCGACCTGACGGTCGGGAGCGACGAGATCGTCGCCCTGCTGGGCCCCTCTGGCTGTGGCAAGACCACCACCCTGCGATGTATTGCTGGCGTCGAGACCCCCGACGACGGCCGGATACACATCGACGGCGACCTCGTGTTCGGCGACGGCCACGACGCCCCGCCCGAACGACGCGACGTCGGCATGGTCTACCAGAGCTACGCCATCTGGCCCCACAAGAGCGTCTACGAGAATGTCGTCTTCCCGCTGGAACACGCCGACCACGACGTTCCAGCCGACGAATACGACCGGCGCGTCCGGGAGATGCTCGAGTTGATGGAGATCGGCGACCTCGTCGACAACCCCGCCACCGACCTCAGTGGCGGCCAGCAACAGCGAACCGCCCTCGCGCGGTCGCTCGTCCACGACCCTAACCTCCTCCTGCTCGACGAACCCCTCTCGAATCTCGACAAAGAGCTCCGCAAGCAGATGCGCTACGAACTCCAGCGCATCCAGCACGAACTCGGCGTCAGCATGCTCTATGTCACGCACAGCCAGGAGGAGGCCTTCTATCTCGCCGACCGCGTCCTCGTGATGAACGACGGCGGCCTCGTCGAGTGTGGCACCCCAAGACAGCTCTACGAGCGACCCAAGTCCCCGTTCACGCGTCAGTTCATCGGCGTCCGCAACTGCTTTTCCGGAACCATCCACCACGACAGCGAGGCCATCGTCCACTCCGACCTGGTCGAGTTCCCACTTGAGACCGCCGACTACGTCGCCAACGGGAACGAGACGGACGACGTGACGTGTTTCCTCCGTCCAGATGATATTACGCTGGACCCGGCCAGGGAACCGGCGAACGGCCACGTCGAGGTCGGCGGCAGCGTCGTGGCCGAGGGGCTCCTCGGCGAGCACTACGAGGTGTCGGTCAAATGTGAGAACGCAGACGTCGAACTGGTCGTCCACACCAACCCCAGCAGGGAGTTCGACCGGGGTGACAGCGTCAGGCTCCGGTTCCAGCCCGAGCGACTCCAGGTGTACGAGTCTGACAGATGAGCGCACGTGGGGGGCCTATCGGTAGTCTCAAAAGCACCCTCGGCAGACTCACCAACTACGACAGCAAGTGGCTCGTACTTGTGTCCATTGTGCTCACGGTGACCGTCCTCGTCGTCGTCCCGCTCGTCTTTCTGCTGTGGACGAGCGTCTGGTCCGGGTTTCCCGGCCAGTCCGGAGCCGAGTTCACGCTCGGGAACTTCCGTGCCGTCTACACCGGGGACCTGTTCGACGTCAGGGAGCTGTTTCTGAACTCGCTGATCATCGCCGTCGTGGCGACGCTGACCAGCACGGCGTCCGGGCTAGCGTTCGCGTGGCTGTTCGTTCGCACGAACCTCCCCACGAAAGGGGCACTGGAGCTCGTGTTGCTCTCCGGACACGCGGTCCCGGGGTACATCTACGCGTTCATGTACCTCACCACGTACGCCCCCGACAGCGGACTCGTCTCGTCGGTGCTGGCGCGGACAGTCGGGGCCGGGATACCGCTCGCGATGACCGAACCCTGGGGAGTCGGGTTCGTAATCGGTGTGACAATCATCCCGACGTTTTACCTGCTCATCGTCCCGGCACTCCAGGACATGGACCCGACCCTGGAAGAGGTCAGCCGCGTCCACGGCGCGAACATCCGTGGCACGGTGCGCTCTATCACCGTCCCGCTGATAAAGCCTGCACTCCTCTCGGGAGCGGTCGTGGTGTTCCTGTACGGGCTTGGGGAGTTTTCAGTCGTCGCGATTCTCGGGATACGGGGCGGATTCGACGTCTACTCGACGAAAATCCACGAGGCGATTCGCATCGGGATACGACGTGAAGGGGAATTTTTGGCCAGCCCAGCCTACGGCGAGGCGGCGGCGCTGGCCTGTAGCCTGCTCGTCGTCATGTTCGTGCTGGTGTGGTACTACCGGAGCGTCACCAGCCGAAAAGAAGATTACATGACGCTTACGGGACAGCGTGGACAGAGACGGACGTGGGACCTCGGGAAGTGGCGCTGGCCCGCCGCACTCGCTCTCTGGGCGGTGCTCGGGTTCGTCTGGATTGTGCCGGTCGCAGTGCTGGCCCTGGCGTCTGTACACGCCAACTGGACTGGTGGCCTCGAGCTCTCGGCGCTGACGCTCGAACACTACGTCACGGCAGTCACGGACGCCCAGGTCCGGCAGGCGTTTACGAACAGCGTCCTCGTCGCGGTTGGTGGGGCCAGCCTGGGAACGGTACTGGTCGTCGGACTGTCCTATTATACCGAGCGCACGACGGCACGCTTCCGTGGCGTCGTCGACTTCCTCTCGTTGAGCCCACTTGCCGTCCCGGGAATCATCCTGGGGAGTGGCATCCTCTTTACGTTCCTGTGGGTCGGCAACGTCGCCCCGGTGTTCAGTCTCTATGGCACGCTCGGCATCATCATCGTCGGCTGTGTCGTCGTGTTCATCCCCGTCACGTCACGAATCGCCATCGGCAACGTCGTCCAGATTCACTCGGAACTCGAAGAGGTCGCCCGCGTCTCCGGGGCCACCTGGCTCCAGCAGATGCGCAGTATCTTCCTGCCGCTGTTCCGGAATACCGCCGTCGTCATCTGGTTCTTCCTCGCTGTCAACGTCTTCCAGTTGCTCTCGATTCCCGCGATGACCTACACTGCCGACACCGTCGTCATCCCCATCCGCCTGTTCCAGATGTACACCTACGACCCGAACATCGAGGTGCTCGCAGCCATCTCGACGATTTTTGTCGGCCTGACGATGCTCGTGGTGCTGGCGTTGCGCTATGCCGGCATCACCTTCTACGAACTCGGACGGCGGTGACCGCAAGAGAGAATATCGACCGGCCCGGACGGCCCCCACAGCACTGGCCCTCATACGGACCGTTGCAATTTATTCTTCCCCGATGTCGCCAAAACGGTCGACATCCCGCCGGACGCCGGGGTCGCTCGTTTCGACCAGAGTCCCTTCGTCCGCATCAAGGAGCACGGGTCGCCCGCCTACGTCACCCTCTAGAGCTAGCAGCGCGTCGAAGTGACTCCCATCGAATAGAACGGGGTTGCCACGCTTGCCGTCGCATGCGACAGCGAGCGCGGTGCCTGCCCCGTCTCGGTAAGCGGCCGTGAGGGCCTCGACGCTGCCGGGCCTGGCCCAGGGCATATCGCCGAGTGCAAACACCGCCGCGTCTGCGTCGCGGTCTCGTGCTGCCCGGATACCGGCGGCGACAGAAGCAAAAATCCCGGACCCCCTCCGCAGAGTCGAGTTCGACTGTCGCTATGCCGTCGGGAAGCGCCTTCGGAATGCGCCCGCTCTCGAAGCCGAGGATTGCTACGACCGCGGAGAGGTCGGCCGCGCACAGCGTCAACGCAGCACGGGTGACGACAAACTCTTCGCGTACCTCTGCGAGGAGTTTGTTGGCGTCCCCGAAGCGAGTACTCCGTCCCGCCGCCAGGAGGATTCCGACGATCTGTTCGTCCCCTCAACCGGTTCCTCCGGCGGCATCTCGACCGGCAGTTCGGACATATTCGACGTAACGGCGATGCACGATTTATATGTTCGTCGCGTCGCGTAGCCTGGACGAGGGATGGAACGTGAGTGGAGTCAGCCAGAGACGGCAGTACTCAACAGAGCGCGGGACCTTCTCGCGTCGGAGCGGCGCGCCGTACTCGCAACACTCGGTGACGTGGAGGGGAGTGCCTGTCGCCGGCCGGGAGCGAAACTCGTCGTACCGGAGGACTGCGACGGGACCGGTGCAATCACGGCCGGATACCTCGAAAACGAGGTGAAGCGCCTGGCCGGGTCGGTCTTTGAGGAGGGCACACCGCGATTGGAGACCTTCGACCTCCGGACCGACGACGGTTGCGGACTCGGAATCGGGTGCGACGGCACTGTCGAAATCCTGCTGGAACCGCTTGACAAGAGCCTTCGCTCGACGCTTTCGGCGCATGAGGAGCGTCAGCCGTGTGCGCTTCTGACGGTCATCGACGGTGAGGCCGAGGTGACGCTGGGCGACCGTGCCTGCTACCGCGAGGGCGACGGCGTGGTCACGACCCGCGGGGAGTGCCCCGGCTGGCTGGTCGACGGTGTCCGGGAGGTGGCTGAACGCCTCGCCTCGTCCGGCCGTGGCAAGACAGTCACTGTGACGGACCGACGGATTCGGTCCGCGTCTTCGCGGACGGTATCGCACCGCCGCCCCGCTTGCTCGTGGTCGGTACCGGCAACGACGCCCCACCGGTCGTGAGAACCGGCCTGCAAGCGGGCTTTTCGGTCTCCGTCGCTGGCTTCCGCGGTGGCAAGGCCGACCCCAAGCCGCGGAGGTCGTCTCGACCTCACCGGCAGACCTGTTGGACACCGTCGATCTCGGGCCCGAAACCTACACTGTCCTGATGACGCACAACTTTGTCGATGACCGGTTGACCTTGGAGTCGCTTCTCGACTCGCCGACCCCGTACATCAGCATCGTGGCTTCGACAGGTCGCGTCGAGAACCTGCTCGACGCCATTGAGGAGGGCTGCCGCTCACTGGATGTGGCCGACTGCGACCGCATCTACGCGCCCGTGGGCCTGAACCTCGGTGGGGGCGCCCCCGGGCAAATTGCGCTCATACTGTTGGACGTAACTTCGTAAAGATATTGGCCACCCCGGGGTGGCGAAATTCTTGAAAGGCTTACGTCCGACAGTATCAGCATCGCCAGCGAGGTGTTGGCGGTCCACAACGACCGGACCCCGGGACATCTCCGCGACCGCACCGGGCCGATTCACGACCGGTCGGACTGACACCCGGATGGGGTCGCTTCTTGTGTCACGGCCCGGACCGGTACTGTCAACTGACGGGGGAGGTACCCGCGTTGGGATACTGCGATAGACCTCACGTTAGCTTGTCACGACTATGCGTGGACAGCACCGCTCCACGAGGGGCACGTCGAACCGGAGGGTATGGGACGTCCGGAGGTTTTCTAAAGCGGGCGGCCCAATCTCCGCCTCATGGAGTACGAGGGGAGCGCGACTATTCCCGCGAATAGGGCGGAGGCGTGGGACCCCATCACCGACCCGGAGGTACTGACTTCGTGCATCATGGGCGCTCAGGAAGTGACACGGGTTTCCGAGCGCAAGTACGAGGGTTTAATTCAGCAGTCCGTCGCCGGCATCACCGTCTCGATGGAGGGCGAGGTCGAAATTCTGGATATGGACCAACCCGAGCGGCTGACGTTTTCCGGTACTGGATCCGACTCCAGAACAGGGAGCCGGATGGACGCTGACGTGGAGGTGCACCTGATGGAAGACGGCGACGAACTGGTCATGGACTACGCCGTCGACATCACCTTCACTGGCAAACTCGCGACGCTCGGCTCGCGGATTCTCAAGCGCCAAGTGAAGGCAAATGTCGACACCTATTTCGACAACCTCGTCGAATATATCACCGAGAGTCAATGACAGGGAGTGTCACACAGAGCAACCAAAGCGACAGGAGGGCCTACCATGAGCAACCGGGAGCATAGCGACGGCGGGTGGTCGGTTGGGCAGAGCGCCCCCCGGAAGGACGCCCGGCGGAAGGTTCGGGGGACTGCCCGGTACGGGACAGACATAGAACGAGAGGATATGCTACACGCCGGCGTGGTCCGGTCACAGCAGTCCCACGCCCGCGTCGAATCTGTCGAGACCGAAAGGGCCGCTGCCGTCGACGGCGTGTCGGCGGTCGTCACGCGCGCTGACCTGCCTGAGGGCTACGGCGACCGGGTACGTCACTACGGGGACGTCATCGCGGCGGTTGCCGCGGAGTCTCGCGAGGCCGTCGACACGGCATTGTCGGCAATCGAGTACGACCTCGATTCCCTCGAATCGGTCCACGACCCGCGCGAGGCGGTCCGCGAGGACGCGCCGCTCGTTCAGGCGCACCCCGAGTTCAGCCACGCGCACCGCCACCCTCGATTCACCGAAGGCACCGGATACGTCCAGAACGTCGACGACTACCACAGCGCCGACTTCGGCGATGCAGAGGCCGGACTCGTCGAAGCCGACCACGTCCACGAGGCGACCTATCGGACGCCCCGCACGAACCACTGCAACCTCGACTGCCACTGCTGTCTCGCGGAGTGGGAAGACGACACCCTCAGAGTCACCGCTACGATGGGCAACCGCGGGCACGCCGAGAAAACGCTCGAACGTCTGTTTCCGGACTGCGAAGTCGAAATCGAGCGCCCGCCGACCGCTGGGTCGAGTTTTGGGGGCCGATCGCTGGTAAAACTCACGCTCGAACCAGTTGCCGCCGTGCTGGCCCGCGAGACCGGCCGCCCGGTTAGGCTAGCCTTCGACCGCGAGGTGGATTTTACCGCTGGCGACTCCCGACACCTGACGGTCATTGACGTGACCGCCGGCGCGACCGCAGACGGGGATCTGACGACGCTGGTTGTCGACGTGGCTGCCGACACTGGCCCCTACCCGAACGGGGTCGGCCACATCGTTCTGAGTAGCTGTCAGAACCGTCCCGTCGAACTGTACGACGTGGAGAACTACCGTTTCGAGGGCGTTTCGGCGTTCACGAACAACACGCCGGCCGGCGAGTACCGTGGTATCGGCGTCACGCAGGTGACGTGGGCGCTGGAATCGCATCTCGATGAACTCGCCCGGCAGGCCGGGTTCGAACCCGTGGAGTTCCGCCGTAGTAACTGGGTCGAAGAGGGGGAGGACCATCCCGTCTCGGGCGGCCCGGTAGCGAATCCAGGGCTGCATGAGTGTCTTACCCGGGGCAAGGAGACGTTCGCCGACATCCGCTCGGAGCCAAACGGTGGGGATAGCGGGGTCGTCTACGGATACGGGGTCGCCGCTGGCGGGCAGATCTCGACACCAGCGAACGACAAGAACACCGACTATTCCGAGGCGAAACTCGTCCTCGACGCGGATGGGTCGCTGGTCGCCCGGACCGGCGCAATCGATATCGGGCAGGGCGCGGAGACGACATTGGCACAAATTGCGGCTGCCCAGACCGGCATTGACTTCGACCACGTGAATGTCGAGGGGTACGACCCTGCCGCCGATATCGAGGACAAGTATGGCTCCATCGCCAACAGGACGACGTATCTCATCGGCAGTGCGGTCCAGCGGGCCGCCGAGGACCTGACCAGCGAACTCCGCTCGCGGGCTGCGTTCCACCTTGACGCGGCGGCCAGAGACCTGACCATCGCAGGGGACCGGATTGAGGCACCCGACGGCGACGCGGTCGCCCTCGAAACGCTGGTGGAAGACCCGATTGCGGCGACCGGACGGGTCGAGACCAACACAGCCGTGACGGGCTACGGCGTCCATTTCGCGGAGGTAGCCGTCGATACTGAGACCGGGAAGACTGATGTGACGGTCTACGTGGCGGCTCAGGACGTAGGCTACGCCATCAACCCGACAATGGTCGAGGGCCAGCTGGAGGGAGCCATCCAGCACGGCATCGAGTTCGCCACGCTCTCGGAATTGCAACTCTCGGAGGGCATCCCGGAAAACGCGAACCTGGCCGACTACCCCGTCAGTTCGCCCGCGGAGATGCCCGACCGGTTGGCCTGTGAAATCGTCGAGACCAACGAACAATCCGGGCCGTTCGGCGCGAAGGGCGTCGGCACTCCCTCGATTCCGCCGGTTGCGCCCGCCATCACGAACGCCATTCGTGACGCCGTCGGTGTCCGCTTCACGACAGCGCCGGTCCGCGACGAGGACGTGTTCCTCGCACTCCAGGAGGGAGAGCAATGAGCGGTGAGGGGACCACTCCCGACTACTTTGCCCCGGAGTCGGTTGCGGACGCTTGCCAGCGACTCGCGGGGGAGGAGGGCTCCGTGAAGGTCGTGGCGGGCGGGCAGACGCTCATGCTCATCTTTCGGCAGGGGTTCGTCCAAGCAGACGCGCTGGTGGACATCAGTCGCCTACCGGAGCTGTCAGGTATCTCGACGGGGGACGGCAGAGCGAGAGTCGGCGCGACGACAACGTACGCGGACCTTGCTGCCCACGAGGTTGCGGACCGCGTGACGATGCTTGGGGAGGCCTGCAACGGTATCGCCGACCGCCAAGTGCGCAATGTCGGGACCATCGGCGGCGCGCTTTGTCACGCGGACCCTGCCTTCGACATCGTGCCGCCGTTGCTCTGTCTTGACGCCGACGTGCAGGTTGCCAGCGAGGGAGACCACCGAAGACTCCCGCTGTCTGCGTTTCTCGTCGGCCACATGCGCACCGACCTTGGTCCCGACGAACTGCTAGAAGGGGTCGCGTTCAACCTGCCCGGCCCCCAGCAGTCCGGGTCGGCCTACGAGAAGCACGCCGCTGTTGACGATGGGTGGGCGACAGTGGGGGCCGCTACCCTTGTCACAGTCTCGGATGGCACCTTCTCCGACGTGCGCGTCGGCCTGACTGCCGTGGCCGACACCGCGGTCCGGTCGCCCGCCGTCGAGTCGACACTAGTCGGCAACCCGGTGACCGAGGACGCAATTGAGGCGGCCAGCGAGGAAGTGACTGCGGACATCGACCCACTGGACGACCTTTCGGGGTCGGCCAAGTACAAGCGGGGCCTAGCTCCGACGCTCGTCGCGCGCAGTCTTACAACCGCAACCGAGCGAGCGAGAGGTGACCGATGAACGTCACGTTCGAACTCGATGGTGAACAACAGACGGTCGAAACGCCGCCGGACAGACCGCTCCGCGAACTACTCCGCCAGGAGTGCGACCGCAAGAGCGTCAAAACTGGCTGTGACAGTGGCCGGTGTGGCTCCTGTACGGTCCTGCTTGACGGTGCGGCGGTCAAATCCTGCCTGGTCATGGCCGCACAGGTCAACAGCCGGTCGGTCACCACGGTAGAAGGCATCGACGACGGTAGTCTCGGCCGCGAGGTTCAGGATGCGTTTGAGGAAGCCTTCGCCATCCAGTGTGGCTACTGCACGCCCGGATTTGTCCTCTCAGGGCTCTCGTATCTGCGGGACAACCCCGACGCAGACCGTGAGGAACTCCGAGCAGCACTGTCCGGGAATGTCTGCCGGTGTACGGGGTACGAGAAAATTCTGGATGCTGTCGAGCGGACCGCCGGGACGAGCGACTGAGGCCCCATCCATGCCATCTCAAATCGGTCCAAAAGTGTTTGTTGCCCTGCTGACGGGACGTATCCACGGCCTGAAGGCGTGGTATTGCGCCTGTTCAGCGTATAATAGGTAGCAGATCCACCAGGCCATCCGCTTGAGTTGAACCGCGCTGTCCCCGGCGGGCGCGTGGAGATGTTGGATGTCGAACTGGTCGGGGCTGATCCCGGTGAGGTACCTGCTCCAGCCTGATCACATTGGGGAGTGACGGCGGGCGTGCAGAATGTTTCTCATAGCTCTACGATCATCCGCCTGTTCCAGATGTACACCTACGACCCGAACATCGAGGTGCTCGCAGCCATCTCGACGATTTTTGTCGGCCTGACGATGCTCGTGGTGTTGGCGTTGCGCTATGCCGGCGTCACCTTCTACGAACTCGGACAGCGGTGACCGCAAGAGAGTACGGCGACCGACCCGGACGGTCCCCACGACACTGGTTCTCAGGCGTAATACGGGGTATCGAGCGTCTCGGTGTAAAAGAGGTCCCCGACATCGTATTCCTCGGCGGCGACGCCCTGGGCGTGTGCGTACTCGACCAGCGTCTCGAGGGTCGTGACGTTGTTCTCGGTGAGTCCGTACTCCCAGGGGTCGTCACCGAGAATCTCCCGCTGTGTGTCGGCGTAGATATCGGCCCACACAAGGGGGAGTTCGCGTGGGCGGTCAAGCACCTCCAGACCGACCGCTTTGGCCCGCTCGAAGGCGTCGTAGAGTTTCTGGACGACCCAGGGGTGGTCCTCGATTACGCTGTCTTTCAGGACGATGGCGTGCATAATCGGGAACACGGACCTGTCCCGGTAGAACTGCTGTTCGACGGCCTCGGCGTCGGGAAACAACCGCGTCCCACCGGCCACGTCGGCGTCGACCGGGTGGAAGATGCCGTCGATGTCGCCGTCTTCGAGTTTCTCCTGGAGGACCCAGATGGTGTTGTCCTGGACATCGAGGTACTCAACGTTGTAGGCGTCCGGGATGTCGACATCGATTATCTCTGTGCCGGCCGCGACCCAGTCGATTGCAGTCGTGTCGACGCCGTGATAGTCGTCGAGGATACCTCGCTGCCAGATGCCAGTCGTCGTCTGCCAGTTGACGATGCCGACGCGTCGCCCTTCCAGGTCCGCCGGGGACTCGATGCCGGCACCCTCGCGTTTGTACATATAGGACTGCCGGAACTTCCGGAAGGGAAAGACGGGGATTGCGGTAAACGGGAACTCCTCGGCACGCGCCCGCGAGGCGAGGTACGTCCCCATCGACATCTCACAGGCGTCGAACTCGAGGTTGCGGACCATCCGGGAGAACCGGACCGGGTTGGGGTAGTCGACCGCCGTCAGATTCACGCCCTCGGGTTCGACGCGACCGTCCCACAGCGGTTGCGTCCAGGCGTAGTCGTGACAGGCCAGTGCGAGCTGAAGCGTCATGGAGAGACTCTCACACCGCGCCAAATTGGGCGTTTCGGTCGGTTCTCACTCCGTGATTTTGAACGCGAAGTGATAGGCCGGCAGCGGCCGCCCAGGATGGTTGTCCCAGTACGACAGGTGCGCACGGAGTTCGAACTCGGGGTCGTTCTCCCGCATGTGGAAAAGGGAGGGGTAGACGTCGATGAAGTGCCAGCCCGGCTCGCCCGTCGCCGGAATCTCGACGCGGACGAGTCCGTCGTTCCCGCCAGTACCACAGGCGTATCCCAGCGGCTTGTTGTCGTAGACGAACACCGGTGCGTTCCCGTAGTTCGTCCAGCCGACACCGGTGAGATCTATCTCTATTTCAGTCCCGACCGGCCCCTCGGTCGGACCGTACGACGAGATGGAGGGTTGCATCATAAAGCCCGTCACTGCGACCTCCCGCCCGTCGACCGCGGCCGTAATCGGTCGCGTCGAGCCGATTGCTTCGGGAATCTCGAATTCGACCTGGAACGTCCCGTCGTCGTCGGTCGTGGCCGTCGGCAACACGTCGGGGCGGGGTTCCGGGGCGACTTTCAGGTCCGGTGACTCCTCGGGGCCCTGAGGCATGCGGTGACCGTCGTGGTGATACCAGATGAGGTCGACCTCGGTGTTCGCCGGAAACTCGCTCCCGGTGATGAACGCGATCGTTCCGGCCTGGCCGTGCTGGGGCCAGATGCCCAGTTCGGCGTCGGTGTCCTCGTCAAGTTCGGGATAGTGGATGTCGAGCGGCGCCTCCTCGTACTGGGAGTCAATCCAGGCGGTCTCGGGTTCGGTCTCGGGTTCGGTCACCTCGACGGTCCAGCGTGACGGACGGTCGCCGCCGACGGGACCGTACGGCGACTGGGTGTTGTTCTGGAGGTAGGGAAACCCTCGATAGCTGCGCCAGACCTCGATGACGTGGTCACCGGGAGAACCGACGGCCCTGATTTCGGCGGTGGCAGTGCCACGGTTCATCACGCCGGTCATAAAGCCGATGGTCCCGTTGTCCCAGGACACCTGGTAGTTGTTCGTGACGAGGTTCGGTCCGATGCCGTAACCACTGATTGTGAACGTCTCTCCCAGTGGCGCTTCAGTTCGATTGATTTCGAACCACGGTCGAATCTCGAAATCGGCGCGGTCGACGACCTCGCCGTCGTCGGTTTTGAGGTCGATACGGTGGGACCCACCGTAGTCCTCCTGGACCTCCCACTGGAAGTCGAAGGCACCCGATTCGTCGGTCTCGACGGTCGCGAGAACGTCGGTGCGGCGAGCGTACTGCGGCCCGACGACCTCGTTGCCCTCGAGGATTCCCCACCGACCGTTGGTCGAGTACCACTCGATGTCGAATCGCTCGTTCGCCGGGAGGTTCCGACCTTTGAAGGTGATGGTGTCCCCGACGTACCCCTCGTCATCGCTCACCACGAGCGTCCCCTTTCTGTTGCCGCCACCGCGGCGGTGGTCCTGGAGCGCGTCTTCTACGTCCGAAGAAAGCCCCGGTTCATCAGTCATACACCGAAATTACGACCCAACTCAAATGATTGTATCGGTCATGGGAATCCATCACGCGTTGTCGCTCCCGCAGTTTTCGAACACGTGGAAATCTCGGAGCGGGATTACGGCCACTGTGAATAAGCCAGGACAAGCCTGAATCGAGGGGTGGAGACAGTACCGCAATGACACGACTGCGCATCATCGCATCCGGTGCTGTGACGGAGGCAACGGTGCGTCTCGCGGGGTGCGGACGAGTCACATACCCCGGTGCCCTGGACGGGGACGACGGCGGAAACGGAGGACCACCGGGTAACACGACCGTCACGACACGGTCAGTCCGAGTTCCTCTCGCAGTCGCGTTCGAAGCCGCTTAAATTCCGAACCGCCTTCGATATCGACGCGCCGGTCCCACCGCGGTCGGTCTATATTCACGTCGAGGGTCGTCGTAATCGTCGCCGGTTTGGCGGACAACACCAGCACGCAGTCGGCGAGATAGACCGCCTCGTTGATATCGTGGGTGACGAACAGAATCGTCTTTTGCTCGGTGTCCCACAACTGGAGGAGTTCGGTCTGCAATCGGTCTCTGGTCTGCGCATCGAGCGAGCCGAAGGGTTCGTCCATCAGCAGGATGTCCGGGTCGACCGCCAGCGCGCGCGCCAGGCCGACGCGCTGTTTCATCCCGCCGGAGAGTTCGGCGGGGTACGCGTCCTCGGAGCCTGCCAGTCCAACGTTCTCTATCCACTCCCTGGCCGCCGCCTCCGGCTGGCGGTCGGTCCGGTCGGGCTGTATGTCGGCGCCGACGACCACGTTCTCCAGAACGGTCTTCCAGGGGAGCAGCCGGAAATCCTGGAACACCATTGCGATGTCATCAGAGGGTCCAGTAATCGGTCCCCCACTGGTGACGATATCACCGCCGTCGTAGTCAACGACACCCGCGATACATTTCAATAGCGTCGTCTTCCCACACCCGGAGGGACCCACGATAGCGACGAACTCGTTTTCCCCGACATCGAAGGAAAGTTCCTCTAGAACCCTGACTGCGTCCGGTCCGGAACCGTAGGATTTCGACAGCCCCGCGACAGAGAGAGAGTGGGACATACCCTCGAGTACAGCCCTGTGATATTTAAAATCCAGTTCGGCCGCCGCGTCGTGGGTGGCAGCTTACACCCCCCCTGAGACTCTCGAATCCCAGTTCACGACCGTGCGTTCGATGGCGACCACCAGTCCGAACAGCAGGAGTTGAATGGCGGAGATAGACAGAATGGCAGCGAACATCTCGGGTGTTGCGAAGTTGTTGTTGTACTGGAGGATGAGGTAGCCAATGCCGTTCATGCCGACCAGATATTCGCCGGCGATAACGCCGGTAAACGAGAGGATAACGCAGATTTTGATGCCGGCGAAGACGTACGGCAGCGACGAGTAGAGATAGACGTTCAAAAACACCTCTCGGCGGTTACCCGAGAAGCTCCGAATCATCTCGATGAGTTCGTCATCCGTCGATTTGAACCCAGACAGAGAGTTGACAACCATCGCAAAGAAGCTGATGAGAAAGCCGATAGCAACGATCGAGGGGAATCCAAACCCGAGCCAGACGATGAAGATGGGCAAGAGTGTGATTATCGGAACGGACCGGGCACCGATGACATAGGGGTACAGCACCGTCTCCACGACCGACGACTGTGACATCGCCAGCGCGAGCGCGTAGCCGCCGACAACAGTCATCGTGAAGCCATAGGCGAAGGCCCGCAACGTGTACTGCAGGTGCTCGATGATCGTCGAGAACTCACTGACGAGGCTCGACAGAATTTCCGACGGCGTCGGCAGGATGTACGACTCGACACCAAGTGCTGGAATCACAAACTCCCACCCGAGGACGACGCAGACGAACACGAGTCCCGGGAAGAGTACGGTCCGACGGGACAGCGCATCATAAACGTCGACCAGCGGCGCAGGCACACCGCTCAGTTCACGCTCGGCCATAGGCTCCCCCAAGACACGATGTCAGCACCCACTCACACATAGTTCGGGCCGACATCGTAGTTGTCTTCGAGTTGCTCGTAGTAGGCCTCTGCCGTCTCGACGGCCAGTTCCTGGTTTCCTTCGATATACTCGTTCGTGTAGTACTCCTCGACGGGCCGCGTCTCCTCGAGCAGTCCCGCGTCCTGGAATACAGACAGGGTCGTCTCCAGTTGATCCGTGGACGTCCAGCCTTTCCCCTTCGACGTCCCGATATCCGGGTCTGGCACGCGCGAGGCGTAGATGGGGCCGACCGTCTCCCGGGCGAGTTCCTCGTCGAACTGTGGAACTTTGTCCCGGTACACGTCGATGACCCCGTCCAGGTCCGTGGCGAACTTCTTGTGTGCCTGGAGCCACCCTCTGACGAAACGGTTCACTGTCTCAGACTGGTCGTCGATGACCGACTGCCGCGTGATCAGTGCCACACCGAGGTTCTCGAGGACATCAGAGAGGATGAGGACGTTGGTGCCGTAGCCGTTTTTCTCCAGTCGGGCGACCGCCTGCGGGAAGTAGGTGATCGCTGCGTCGGCTTTCCCCTCCATGAGCAGTGCCTCCTCCGAGCCGGGTTGCATGTTCCGGGTCTCGACGTTGTCGGGGTTGCCACCCGCCTTTTCGAGTGCTGCCATCGCGAGCGGCCCGGTCGCACCGAACGGATACTGTGCGATTGTTTTCCCTTCCATGTCCGCCCAGGACTCGATACCGGCCTCCTCGGTCGAGACGACACCGGCCATCGGGTCGATGACCTGCCCGATAATCCGAATCGACGACTCCTCCTGCATCTGTCGGAGCACTGCCGAGATTTCGGCGTTCCCGAAGGTGTCGTTCCCCTGTGCGACGGATTTGACGGCCTGCTGTGACCCGTTTGACGTGGCGAATTTGACGTCGATTCCCTCGTCCTCCCAGAGGCCCATCTCGACGCCCGCGTCGTTCGGTGCCGCGTCGAGTCCGGAGCGCTGGTACCGGTGTCGGTACGTGACCGACGGAGTACTGCTCGAACCCGCGTCACCGAGACAGCCGACGACCGACGCCATCGCACCCGCTGTGGTAGTCGCTAGAAAAGTCCGCCGTGATATCCCTGAATTGCAGTCAGAAGTTCGGTGCATGGTCGACAGGAGCCGTGCCAATACATTAAATTATAGCTTGTATTTCGAAAATTATTCTCTGGAAGTTAGGTTGATGACGTGATATTAGCCGAGAACCCGCTACTGATAAGGAAAAAGTAACGATGCTTTCAACAGGCAGTAGAGTTGGTGAGTTGAGGACGGTGGCAGCACTCCGCGGTTTGGAAAATCGAAAGAACGGGTAGTCGCGCGCGTCACTCAGTGACTTCGAAGCTGAAGTGAGCGGCGGGGAGCGGTCGGACCGGATGGTTGTCCAGATACGAGAGGTGCGGCATGAGCTGGAAGTCGGGGTCGTCGTCCTCGGTGGTAAAGATAGCCGGGTACACGTCGATGAAGTGGTGACCGGGCTGGCCGGAGGCACGCAGCACGGTCCGGAGTTTGGTTCGCTGTGGACCGCTGAGCGAACAGGAGTACCCCAGCATGTCGTTGTCGTAGACGAACATCGGCGTTGTCTCGTAGTTCGTCCACCCGACGCCAGTCAGTTCGATTTCGATTTCGGTGCCGACGGGACCGCTGGTCGGTTCGAACGTCTCGATAGACGGCTGCATCATGAACCCGGTCACTGCAACTTCCCGACCGTCGACCGCGGCCGTAATCGGTCGCGTCGAGCCGACGTCGACAGGAATCTCGATTTCGACCTGGAACGACCCGTCGCTGTCGGTGCTGACCGTCGGCAGGAGGTCATGGACCTGCTCCGACCAGATGCTGTGGTCCGGGGGTTGCTTTTTCCCCTGGGGCTCGTGTCCGTCGTGGCGATACCAGATGAGGTCAACTTCGGTGTGTGGCGGGAAGTCAGACCCCGAGATGATGGCACTGGTCCCCGCCTGCCCGCACTCGGGCGTGATGTCGAGTGTAGCCGCGGTGTCCTGGTCGATGTCTGGGTAGTGGAGTTCGATGGGACTCTCCTGAAACAGGTCGTCGACCCACGCAGTCTGGGGGGGTGTCTCCGGTTCGGTCACCTCGACTGTCCACGTTCGCGTGCGGCCGTCGGAGACTTTTCCGTAGGGCGACTGGGTGTTGTTCTGGAGGAACGGGATGCCGAGGTGGCTCCGCCAGACCTGCAGGACGTGTTTCCCGGGCGGGCCAGCCGCGCGAATCTCGGCCGTCGCAGTGCCCCGGTTCTGGACGCCAGTCATGAACCCGACGTAGCCGTTGTCCCAGACGACAGGATAGTTGTTCACCATGATGTCGGGACCGATGCCGTAGCCTCTGATAGTGAAAAAGTCACCAAGTTCGGCAGTCTCGTTGAGTAATTCGAAGTGGGGGATGACTTCGATTTCAGCGTCGGCAACGCTGGTGTCGTCGCTGTCGACGAGTTTGATGATGTGGTCCCCACCGTAGTCCTCCGGAATTGTAAACTCCCAGTCGAACGCGCCCGAATCGTCTGTTTCGATCGTCGTGATGGTGTCCGTTCGAGGCCGGTACTGGGGCCCCACGATTTCGTGTGCCTCGAGAACGCCCCATTCTCCGTGTACCGACTTCCAGCGCAGGTCGAACGATTCGTTGGCCGGGAGATTCCGACCTTTGATTACGATAGAGTCGCCAACGTAGGCGTCCTCGTCGCTGAGGACGAGCGTTTCCTGCTGCGTCTGCCCGTCATCACGTTGTCGTCGACCCCCGTCGCTTTCCCTCCGGGAATTATCTGGTTGTTCGCTCATGTCTGGACCGTCGTCACGGCAATAATTATAAGTATGCCTGATTCTCAGCCCGAGAATATAGTTCGTGGTCAGACAAACAGCACAGACCCGGACGAGAAGAAAAGAAGCCTATCCCAGCAGAATCTTCAACCGCGGATTCCGCTTGACAATATCGAGCTGTTCGAGTTTGGCGTCGATACCGAAGATACGGCCGGCACCGAACGCGCCGAGACCGAACAGCAGGAAGACATAGACCATGTGTTCACTGAAGATGAGGCTGTTTTCGAAGGGCATGTGTGCTGCCCAGTAAAAGAGCATCATCATCGCCCCGAAGAACGCGCTCAGTCGGAACAGCGTCCCGGTGAGCAATCCGAGACCGATGAGCGTGAGTCCGACCTGGTTCAGGGGCGTCAACAGCCAGGCCCACTCGTTGGCCATGGTGACCCAGACGCCGCCGAAGGGATTACCCTCGGGAATGGCAAACAGCAGGAAGCTTCGAACACTCCACTCCGGGTTGACAACTTTGATGATTCCTGCATAGAAGAACGTCCAGCCCATGATGAGCCGAAGCGCGAGGAGTGCATATCCTACCCAGTGCTCGGAGTATTCGAACGTAATGTCCCGCCCGAACAGTTCTGAGTCTAGTTCTCTCGTCGTCATTTGTTGTACTATGAGGGTCATTGTGACCATATCATATAAGTTCTTCTTGGTATCAAAGTTGAAACCGATTCCTCGGGGATGTCAGCGCCTGCTAGCCGCGATTGGACTCCGGGGATGGTGTCGGCGAATTCACAATCGTCTGAGAGCGTCGCCGTTTCTCCCACCCGGACGGAGACAACACCGGTTCCGTCGGTGTCGGATTCGGCCACAGCGAGTGACAGACCTGCACTGAGAGCGGAGTCAGAAGCTTCTTTATGCTCGTTCGACTGCCTACACCTAATGGCTGTACTCTGGCTGGAGGACGTCCGGAGCGACGACCTGGCGGCCGTCGGCGGGAAAGCAGCGTCACTCGGGGAGATGACGTCTGCGAACCTGCCGGTTCCGCCCGCCTTCATCGTCACAGCAGACACGTACCGCTCGTTCATCGAAGACACCGGCATCGACGAGGAGCTGTTCGACATCGTCAACGTCGACTCCGACGACTCGAAGGCGCTCGCCGAGGCCGCCGAAGATGCTCAGCAGCTCATCCAGGAGACCGAGATTCCCGACAAGCAGCGCGAGGGTATTCTGGAAGCGTACGACCGCATCGGCGAGGACGCCGCCGTTGCCGTCCGCTCCTCGGCCACTGCCGAGGACCTGCCCGACGCCTCCTTCGCCGGCCAACAGGAGACGTTCCTCAACATCACCCGCGAGGACCTGCTGGACAAAGTTCGGGAGTGCTGGGCATCGCTGTTCACGCAGCGGGCGATCTACTACCGGCAAGAACAGGGCTTCGACGACACCACCGTCGACATCGCCGTCGTCGTCCAGGAGATGGTCGACGCCGACAAGTCCGGCGTGATGTTCACCAGCCACCCCTCGACGGGCGCACCGGTCGTCACCATCGAGGCCGCGTGGGGACTCGGCGAGGCAGTCGTCTCCGGTGCCGTGACGCCGGACAACTACGTCATCGACCGCGCGACCGGCGAGATTCAGGAGGAGACTGTCGCTGACAAGAAAGTGATGCACGTCCGGGACAGCGACACCGGCAAGACCGTCGAAAAGCCGGTTCCCGACGAGAAGCGCGGCCAGCGCGTCCTCTCGGAGAGCGACCTCGATTCACTGCTCGAACTCGGCGAGGAAATCGAGGACTACTACGGCGAACCACAGGACGTGGAGTGGGCGGTTCACGACGGCGAGGTCTACATCCTCCAGTCTCGCCCAATCACGACCATCAGCGAAAGCGCGACCGAGGGCAGCGTCGCCGACGGCGGCGACAGCGTTTCCACAGAGGGCGCAGCAAGCGGGACCGGCGGAGCCAACGAAGTCATCCTCTCGGGCCTCGGTGCCAGCCCAGGTCGGGCGTCGGGTACCGTCAGCATCGTCCGCAAGCTCGACCAGCTGGACAAGGTCAGCGAGGGCGACATCATCGTCGCCGAGATGACCACCCCCGATATGGTGCCGGCGATGAAACGCGCCTCGGGCATCATCACCGACGAAGGCGGGATGACATCCCACGCGGCTATCGTCTCGCGCGAACTCGGTGTTCCCGCCGTCGTCGGCGCGGAACACGCCACCGAGCAACTCGACGACGGACGAGTCGTCACCATCGACGGCGAGAAAGGCACTATTGAGGCCGGTGCCGAGGAGGCCGAACAACACGACGCCGTCGAGGAGGTCCGACCGGATACCCCGGTCAAACCGATGACGGCAACGGAAGTGAAGGTGAACGTCTCGATTCCCGACGCCGCAGAGCGCGCCGCCGCGACTGGTGCCGACGGCGTCGGCCTGCTTCGCATCGAGCACATGATTCTCTCGCTGGGCAAGACGCCCGAGCGATACATCGAGGACCACAGCGTCGATGCCTACGTCGAGGAGATCGTCGACGGCGTGCGCGGCGTCGCCGAGGAGTTCTACCCGCGCCCGGTTCGCGTGCGCACGCTCGATGCCCCCACCGACGAGTTCCGACAACTGGAGGGCGGCGACGACGAACCCATCGAACACAATCCGATGTTGGGCTATCGGGGCATCCGTCGGAGCCTCGACCGCACGGACGTCTTCCAGTACGAACTGCGGGCGTTCCGGAAGCTCTACGACATGGGCTACGACAACGTCGAGATCATGTTCCCGCTGATGAACGACGCCGAGGACGTGATTCAGGCCAAAGCCCAGCTGGAGCAAGCAGGTATCGACACGACCAAGCGCAAGTGGGGCGTGATGATAGAGACGCCCGCCGCGGCGCTGACCGTCGACGAGATGGCCGAGGCCGGTATCGACTTTGCCTCCTTCGGGACCAACGACCTCACGCAGTACACGCTGGCAGTCGACCGAAACAACGAGCAAGTCGCCGGCCGCTACGACGAACTCCATCCGGCGGTGCTAGAACTCATCAGCGAGGTCATCCAGACCTGCCGCGAGCACGACGTAGATACGAGCATCTGTGGGCAGGCCGGCTCGAAGCCGCAGATGGTCAACCACCTCGTCAACGAAGGTGTCACCTCGATTTCGGCGAACATCGACGCCGTGCGCGATGTACAACACGAGGTCAAACGGACCGAGCAGAAACTGCTGCTCGACTCCGTCCGGTAATCCGCGCGTTCCGAACGCACGAGTGGACTGGACGAATCAGACACAATTCTCGACAGATAGATAACCATTCGGTGTGGTGATAACTCCCATCGTCAATCCGAGCGTAACTCCTAAGCGGGTTGGTGGCAAGTATTGGGTATGCAGCAGGCCCAGCAGGCCACCCCGCAGGACTTCGACCGTGTCCTCTCGTCGATGTGTACGGAGCCACATCCCGCGGCACGGCAGGCTGCCGAACGCTTTCTCGCAACGAATCCCGGCGACCCCGGGACCTACGAAACGGTTGCCGAACTCGAACGTGACGCCGTCGACATGCTGGGGACCGTCGCCGGACTCGACGACCCCGCCGGTTACGTCACCAGCGGCGGCACCGAGGCCAACATCCAGGCGGTTCGCATCGCGCGTAACTGGGGCGACACCGACGACCCGAACGTCGTCGCGCCCGAGAGTGCACACTTCAGCTTCCAGAAGGCCGCCGAACTGCTGGGCGTCGAACTCCGAACGGCTCCGACGGCGGGCCACCGCGCGAACCTCGATGCCGTCTCCGAGCTGGTCGACGCAGACACCGTCTGTGTCGTCGGCGTCGCTGGCTCGACGGAGTACGGATACGTCGACCCGATTCCCGCCCTCGCGGACATCGCCGAGGACGCCGGTGCGCTCTGTCACGTCGACGCCGCGTGGGGTGGCTTCTACCTGCCCTTTACTGACCACGAGTGGGCCTTCGACGACGCCGCCATCGACACGCTGACTATCGACCCCCACAAGGTCGGCCGGGCGGCCGTCCCCGCCGGCGGACTGCTCGCGCGTGCCCCGGAGCTCCTCGACGAGCTGGCTATCGACACGCCGTACCTCGAATCGACCGCACAGGTCACGCTCACGGGAACGCGCTCGGGGGCGGGCGTCGCCAGCGCCGTCGCCGCGATGGACGCCCTCTGGCCGAAGGAGTATCAGGAAACCTACGAGCGGGCGATGGACAACGCCGAGTGGCTGGCCGAGTCGCTGGCCCACCGTGGTCACGAGGTCGTCGGCCCGGAACTCCCGCTGGTCGCGGCGGACCTCTCGGTGCCGATGACCGACGAACTCCGCGACCGCGGCTGGCGCGTCTCGAAGACTGGTTCGGGCGAGATGCGCGTCGTCTGCATGCCCCACGTCACGCGGTCAATGCTGCGTTCGTTCGTTGCTGACCTGGACTGGTACTGACCCGCCATCTTTTTTCCGTTCGGGTGAGCGCGTCGCGCTCACGGCAAAAACATGGGTGAAAAAGGCTGAATCTCGGCCTTCGGCCTCGATTCAGAAGAACCGCGCTCGCTTCGCTCGCGCGGACGCCGAGACTCATTCCAGAACTCCCGTGGCAGATCCTCACTGCCCTGAGCGAGAGTTACTGGTATAGTAGCAATTGAAACGATTTACATACCGACCGCACCGCACTCGTGCGGTCGTGTGTGCACTGGCTTTCAGTGGCTACTATAGTTCGGTTCACGCCTTTTATTTGTGGCATAGACCGCCTATTGGTGACGCGTGCGCTCGTCAGCGGCGAACTGGTCGTGGCCTGACCGGCAGGTGGAGGAATCTGGCAGCACCTATAAGCTCTCGGCAAGTGTCCGCGCATGTATGTCCCAACGTCAGCGAACGCTCTCCAGTCAGCTCCTGCTTGGTGCGCTCATCGTCCTCGTCGGTATCGTCCTTCTGGCAGACACGACAGGGCTGTTCGATACCGCCTTCCTGTTCGATTACATTCCCTCGCTGTTCGTCTTGCTTGGCGTCTACGCGCTCGTCCGGAGCGGGTTTCGCAACATCTTCGGTCCCTTCGTCATCATCACGCTCGCCGCCGTCTGGCAGTTGACGACGCTGGACATCATCGAAGGCGCGGACCTGATCGATTTCTGGCCGGTCTTCATCATCCTCTTTGGGCTCTCGCTCGTTCTGAGTCAGTTTCGCTCGCCCCCGGCGAAGACGGGTTCCTCGCACGTCACCGGCTTCGGTATCTTCGGGGGCAGCGAGAAACGCGTCACGACGTCGAAGTTCACCGGCGCGAATCTCACCGCGATATTCGGCGGTGCGGAAATCGACTTGCGAGAGGCCGGAATTGCGCAGCCGCCGGCTCACGTCAGCGCAATCGCGCTCTTTGGCGGCGTCGAGGTGACCGTCCCGGAAGAGTGGAACGTTGACATCGACGTGCTCCCGATTTTCGGCGGGGCGAGTGACGAGCGGCGACGGACCGAACGGACACACGAGGAAGTCGACCTCGTGGTGACTGGTTTCGCGGCGTTCGGCGGCGTCGAAGTCAACGACTGAATCAGTTCCGAGATCGTTCGGTTTTCAGTCTCGGTCTGAGAGAATCAGAGAGAATCACTCCAGAGCATCGACGTTTCGGGAGAGAATTCTGGAGTTGAGACACTGTTTGCGGGGGAATTTTCATACGATTGGCCTGTGTTTTTTCCGACAGGATATGTCGCTTCTCACGCCTGGCATCCTGGCGGTGAACACGCTGTTGCTCGGCTGGCTGGCCACCGTCGGATGGAAAACCCGGGAGCGACCGAGTGCGAGGGTATTCGCCGCTCTCCAGGCGGTCTCGATGCTATGGGCTGGCCTGACGTTCGTCAGCCTGTTCGTGGCACACGGCTCGCTCCGCGTCGGACTGTGGGGTGGCGTCACCGGCCTGAGCATGCTCGCCATCGGCCTGTGGCTGGCGTTCATCCTCCAGTACACCGGACGCGACAGCTGGGTACACAGCTGGCTGTTTCGGGTCGCAGTCGTGCCGCTCGTCGCCGGGGCGCTCCTCTACACCATCGCCCCGACCTGGTCGCCGCTCTCCGGTGAGCTCACACAGTCGACGATACCCGCAGGGACGATCGTCATGTCGTCCATCGGTCCAGTTGGCGCGTTGCTCGGGATGTACATCTACGCAGTGTTCACCGTGGGACTGATGCTCGTCGCAAAGACGGTTCTGGAACGCAACCGACTGTTCGTCGGGCAGGCACTCGCGCTCACGGGGGGGACGCTCGTGACTGTCCTTGGGAGCGTCGGAGCGATCATCGGTGTCCCAATCAAAGGGTTTCCAGTCACACAGGTAGCGCTCGGGCCACAGTCGATACTCTGGGGGTATGCGGTATTTCGCGAGCAATTCCTGACACAGATACCTGCCGTCGCACGCATCGGTGAGCAGGCGGTGCTGCGCGACCTCGACGACGGCGTGGTCGTTGTTGGGGACGAGACCGTCGTGCAGGCTAACTCCCGTGCCTGTGAGTACCTCGGTATCGACAGCCTCGTCGGAAAGCCGCTCGCGAAACTGTTCGCGGTCTTCGGCGTGACCGACTTCACGGAATTCCCCGTGCGCTTCCAGCGGCGCGGTCGGACATACCAGGTCAAAACGTCTCCAGTGTCGGACTGGCACGGCGTCGAAATCGGCCGGAGTCTCGTCGTCCAGGACGTGACAGAGTTGGTTCGCCGTCAGGAGCGCCTGGAGGTGCTCAACCGAATACTCCGACACAATCTCCGCAACGACCTTACCGTGATTCTCGGGGCCGCAAGCCAGATAGAGAACCGAAGTGGGAGCGAGATAGCCGAGCTCGGGGGGACCGTCGAGCAGAAGGCACGAGAGCTATCAGAGATCAGTGAGAAGGCGCTGGAGGTCGAACGGATGTTCGAGCGGCAGTCGGAGACAGTATCGGTCAACATCGACGCACTCGTCTGCGACATCGTCGATAACCTGGCCACAGACCACCCGAAGGCGGACATCGAGAAGGCGATGCAGGCGGGCAAGATAGAGACCGACCCGAAAATCGTCCGGGTTGTTGTTCGGGAGATAGTCGAAAACGCACTCGTCCACGGCGGCGTGGAGCCAGCGGTGACGGTCAGCACGGCGCGACAGTGCGACACAGTCGAGGTAGTCGTTGCTGACGACGGGCCAGGCATCCCGGACTCAGAGATCGGGCCGGTGAAATCCGGGACGGAGACCCCCCTCAACCACGCGAGCAGCCTGGGCGTGTGGCTCATCTCGTGGGGAGCGCGTGCGCTCGGTGGGGAAGTCTCGTTTACGACCGAGGAGGGATCGACGGTTCGGTTATCGATACCAGCGACGAGCCGAATCGAATCAGAATCGGTATCGGTGGCGTCCTCAGACTCAGACTGAACGGCGCTCGCGGAAACCGGCGGTGTTTTTGACCTCCATCCCAGAAACAGAGCACATGAGTCACGACCGACTGCCGACCGACAATCCGGCGGTGGTCACCTGCGGGTTGCCCTACGCCAACGGCGACCTGCACGTGGGCCACCTGCGGACGTACGTCATCGGCGACACCTACACCCGGGCACTCGACCGCGTCGGCCAGCAGACAGCCTTCGTCTGCGGGTCGGACATGCACGGCACGCCCGTTGCGGTCAACGCCGCGGAAGAAGGCGTCTCGCCCGAGGAGTTCGCGCTCGACTATCACGAAACCTACGCCGAGACGTTCCCGAAGTTCAACGTCGACTTCGACAACTACGGCCACACCCACGACGAGACCAACACCGAGATGACCCAGGACTTCGTCTCGACGTGGGACGAGGAGGGGTACGTCTTCGAAAAGGAGATTCAGGTCGCCTGGGACAGCGAGGAAGACCAACCCCTCCCGGACCGCTACGTCGAGGGGACCTGCCCCTACTGTGGCGAGCACGCCCGTGGCGACGAGTGCGACGAGGGGTGTCAGCGCCACCTCGAACCCGGCGAAATCGAAGATCCCGTCTCGACGCTCACCGGAAATCCAGCCGAGTATCGCACGCGCGAACACAAGTTCCTCCGCCTCTCGGACTTTCAGGAGTATCTCCAGGATTTCATCGACCGACTGGAGGGCACCGAGAACGCCCGCAACCAGCCCCGCGAGTGGATAGAGGGAGAACTCCAGGACCTCTGTATCACCCGCGACATGGACTGGGGTATCGACTATCCCGGTGATGGAGAGGAGGACCTCGTGCTGTACGTCTGGGTCGACGCCCCAATCGAGTACGTCTCCTCGACGAAACAGTACTCCGAGCGTGTCGGTCCCGAGGAGTACGACTGGGAAGACGTCTGGAAACCCGACGGCGAGCGGCGACCCGGCACGGAGTGGGACGAGGAGTGGACCGCCGACGCGGGCGAGATCGTCCACGTCATCGGGCGTGACATCATCCAGCACCACACCGTCTTCTGGCCGACCATGCTCCGGGCGGCGGGATTCAGCGAACCCAGAGCAGTGCTTGCGACCGGGTTCGTCGGTATCGACGGGAAGGCACTCTCCACGTCGCGAAATCGTGCGGTGTGGGCCGACGAGTATCTCGACACCGGCTTCCACCCCGATCTCTTCCGGTACTACATCACGACCGGGTCGGGCATCGAGAAAGACGTGGACTTCTCGTGGGACCGGTTCAAGGAGCGGGTCAACGGCGAACTCGTCGGCAACCTCGGCAACTTCTGCTACCGGGCGATGCTGTTTGCACACCGCAATTACGACGGGACCCCTGACGAATCGGTCAGCGACGAAGTGCGCGAGCGCATCACCGAGGCTATCAGCGACTTCGAAGCTGCCGTCGCCGAGTACACCCTCCGTGACGTGTCGGACGTGGCCGTCGACCTCGCGGACTTCGGCAACGGCTACATCCAGCGCCACGAACCGTGGAACCTGGTCGACGACGACCCCGAGCAGGCCGCACAGGTCATCCGCGACTGCGTGCAGGTCGCGAAAGCGTGTGCCGTCCTGATGCAGCCGGTCATGCCCGAGAAGGCCGCCGCGCTGTGGGACCAGCTCGGAGAGTCCGGCACCGTCGCCGACGCCGCACTGAGCGACGCGCTCGACGCCCCGCCCGCCGAATTCGACGCGCCCGAGGAGCTCTTTACCGAAATCGAGGACGAGGAAGTCGAGGATCTGAACGAGACACTCCGCGAGCGCGTGGCCGCAGCCAGCGACGGCGAGTCCTCGGAAACAACGAGCGGTGAAACCGCGAGTAGCGACGGCGTGGGCGAGGAAGCCGCGGACCTCGAACCACTCGCGGACGAACGCATCTCCTTCGAGGACTTCCAGGAACTCGACATCCGCGTCGGCGAGATTACAGCCGCCGAGGAAATCGAGGATTCGGACAACCTGATGCGCCTGGAGGTCGACATCGGCGTCGAACAGCGCCAGGTGGTCGCAGGCATCAAGGGACTCCACGACGCCGACGACCTGCCCGGAACGCGGTGTGTCCTGCTGGCGAACATGGAGCAGGCCGAACTGTTCGGCTACGAATCCAACGGGATGTTGCTGGCGGCCGGGGAGGACGCAGATATCCTGACGACCCACGGCGACAGCGGTCCGGGGACAAAAGTCCGATAGCCCCGACCGGTCAGCCTTTTGCACGTGGACCGTCAAAAGAGAGGTATGGCAACCGACTCCGACGAGGAGGAGTGGCGGTACTCGCTGTCGGACCTGGAAGACGAGAGCGACGACGCCGCGAGCAGCGGCGACGCGACACCCGACGAGGACGACACGGACGACAGCGGGGGCATCGACGCGGGCGTCGCGGGGAAGATGGACATTCAGGAAGAGCTCGAAGCACAGGAGATCGACCTGGAGAACGCCCTGTTCGTCGTCTTTGGAGTGCTGCTAGCGCTTGCGTTTTTCGCGGGATATCTGAACTTGCTGCCCTGAGTCGGGAAGCGAAGTATTCACTACGCGTGATTGCAAACGACTAGGTATGAGCGACAACGACGCGAGTGTCTCGCGCCGTCGATTCATGCAGGCAGCGGCCGGGACGGCGACTGCCGCTGCGGCAACGGGGACTGCAACCGCACAGGAGACCACAACCGAGGGCGGCAACGAAACCACCGCAGCCGGCAACGAAACGACCGGAACAGAGGACGGTGGCGGCGGCGGTGGCGGCGGCGGCGAACCGGACCTCGGTGGCTTCCTCGACGGCGCGAACAACTTCGACGGGTCGGTGAGCGACATGCGCGGCCAGGACGAAGTGACGGTCGAGGTCGGTGCGGGGAGTGACGGACTGGCCTTCGGTCCCGCGGCAGTTCACGTCGACAACGGTGCGACGGTCGTCTGGGAGTGGACCGGCGAGGGCGGCGCGCACAACGTCGTCGAACAGGGTGACGAAGTGTTCAACTCCGGGTCGCCCAAGAACACCGGCACGTACGAGTACACGTTCGAAGAGGACGGCATCTACAACTACGTCTGTGTGCCCCACGAGGCCAGCGGGATGCTCGGTGTCGTCGTGGTCGGGAGCGACTACCCGACAGTCGAGTCCGGGGGCGATTCAGGCCCCAGTGACCTCCCCAGTAGCGCGAAGACGCTCGGTGTCGCCACCATGCTGGTGATGGTCGCGACGCTCGGGATGGCCTACTTCTTCATGAAGTACGGCGGCGACTACGGGGACTTCGAAGAGTAGCGACACTTCGCCCAGTCGCGACGGACGATACCTGTCGGAATTGGAGCGCTCCCCAGCCGTTAGTCCACTTTTCGTATGAGAAAACAGTACACATATATGACGTGCTCAAAAACGAGAAGTTGGTATGAAACCGACACGAAGGCAGTTCTTGGCGGCGGGTGCAGTCGCGGGCGCGGGAGCACTTGCAGGGTGTGAGCAGATACCGTTCATCGGTGGGGACGGCGGTATCGGGCAGTTCACGAACTGGGTGCCCGCAGCGGGCGAAATCGAGCCCAACAGCGAAACGGTCAATTTCAACGTGACGAGTCCGACACAGATTCACAGCAACAGGACCAATCTCCGCCCCAGCACGTACCAGCAGGAACAACAAACCTATCGGACGGGCGTCCAGTGGCAGTCGCTCAGCATGTCCCTGTCCATGGAAGGCGGAGCAGTGTACAAGGGATCGTACAACGCCGACGACGTGGCGGCTGAACTGACGAGTCCGAGCGGTTCGGGAGACCGGGGGGAGTTCACCGAGGAGGACTCCGAAGGGAACTACGACATTTTCATTCCCAGTAGCGCGAACGGTCCGGAAGAGGCCGAGGAGGCGTGGGCAGTCAGCGGCAACGCGATAATCTCCGCCCGGCCGACCGGTAGCGAGTTCCAGGACAACTTCAGTTCCGCAGTCGAAAACGCGAAGGCGATAATCGATGTCGGCGAGAACGGAGAGAATCGCGCAGTCGACGACAGCGACGACTTCAACACGCTTGCAAACGAGTTCAGCGGGGCGATTGCGTCGGGACGGACGCTCAGAGAGGAAGTCGACAGCGACAGAGAGTCGATCGCACAGGGTAATTTCGAAGGGATGGTCGCCTCGGGAGCGTCGATCAGTATCAACGGGAGCAACTCGAACGTCAAACAGGTGTTCGTCTTCGACAGCGAGGGCGACGTGAGCACCGACGACCTCGAAGAGTACGTCGAGCGCAGCGACACCGGCGGCGGTATCCTCTCGTACGCACGGGATGTCAACGTCAACCAGAACGGAACCGCCGGTATCGTCAACGCGACCATCGACACCTACGACATCGGCCGGTAGACGCGAGTCGCCACACTACAGCGAATCGGGCGTCGTGTGAACGTCGAGGGAGACGTCGCGGGGTTCCCCCTCGAGGTCGGCGACGATTCGTTCGACGATGCGCTCTGCTTCTGCGGTGACTTTCGGTTTGATGCGGTCGACGAGCCAGTCGAACGAGACCATCTTGGGCAATCCGAGCGCACCCCGGTCGGCAGAACCCGGTGCGAACTCGGCGTAGAGACGCACGCGCGTCGCCGGCGTGTCCGGGTCCGGGGCCGATTCGGGTTCGGGAACGACCGCCCAGTGCCCGCGGGCGTCGATATCTTTGATTAGTCGCCAGTCGATGCGGTTCGGTGGGTCGACATCGGTCACTCGCGAGCTGGCCGTATACGAGAGTCGCCACCACGAAAACGTGATGTCGTACCGCGTCCCGGGCGAGCCATCGCCGTCCCGGCGGCGCACTTCCGTGAGGTGTTCGGAGTACCGGGCGTACCGCGGGAAATCCAGTAGGAACTCGTAAATCTCTTTCGGGGGCAAATAGACCACGGTGCTGACATCGACGGCGTCCACAGGCTCACAATGGGCTGGAGGTTCTAATGCTCGTTCATTCTGGCAAGCCCACAGAGTACAGTCGGTTGCGATGAGACAATTTTACGGTACTTGCGGTCGCCTCTCCAAAGGATGCGACGGCGGGCAGTACTCCGGTCGCTCACGGCGGTGACCGCAGCAGCGGCTACCGGACTGGCGGGCTGTTCGACCAACAGTACCACCAGCACAAACCCGTGTGGAACGCCGAGCGGTGACCTCCAGCGTGCGCTCCCGCGCGGGAACGGGTACGAAGACCCGAGCGTCGACACGAACAGCAACGCCACAGAAGTGGGCGGAGCGACCGAACACGCCCTCGGGAGCTACGTCACGGACGACGAGAACTTTCTGTTCGTCATCAGCGAGTTTGAGTCCGAAGACGACGCGACAGCAGCGGCAAGCACCGAACAGAACTGGGCGGATTTCGGCTACAACACCACCGGCTACGTCGTCGTCAACCAGTACGCCTACGTCGCGATGGGGCCAAGCGAGTCCAGCGTGACCGACCTCATGGCAGCGGCCGGCCCCCTGAACGATGACTGTGCCGGCGAGGAAATCGTCTTTTTTTAGTTGCACGCTCCCGGGTATCGGCGGGACGAGAGAGCAGATTGCAACGGTTTGTTACACAGGCACTGCGTTCACTGTGAAGAGCAGTCACGAGGACGCACGTGATAGAATGGTTTAAATCACAGAGGAGATACGTAGCGCGTGGAAACACATGGAACGGCGTGACGTACTCAAATCGGCATCGGCGCTTGCGGCGGCATCGACAGTGGGAATGGCAGGCTGCAGCGGTATCCTGGGCGGCGGCTGTGATACCCCCGGTGACAACCTGGAAGACTCGTTTCCGGACAGCGACGACTACTCGCGACAAGGCGAGGTGTCGACGGGCGACGGTGAAGGCCAGGACAGCGTCGAGCGGACGGCGACGGGATTCTACACCGACTCGGACGAGGAGGGGTACATTTTCGCCATCAGCGAGTTCAGTTCCGAAGACGCTGCCGCAGACGAGGCTGACAATGCGAGCGAGGCCGGAGCGGGAGATTTCAACGACGGCGCGTTCGGCTACATCCAGACCGGGGCGTACATTTTCGTTGGCGGCGGTCCCGACGAGGACTCCGTGACCGCGTTCATGAAGGCATCGCCGACGCTGAGCGACGGCTGTGTCGACGACAACATCGAGTTCCTCTGATTTTCGCGGATATTCTCTTCCAGTTCCGTCTGGTGGGTTGGTGTCGCGTCCGTGCTCGGTCAGGTCCCGGACAGCAGTATGCTTATCACTCCGAGAGCACATCTCTCGGCAGAGTCCATGCAACGGCGTGACGTGCTCAGGTCGGCGACGGCCATCGTGACTGCCTCGACGGCAGGGCTGGCGGGCTGTAGCGACGGGAACGAGAGCGAGCGGTCGACACCCACGCCAGTGGATCCGGGTGATACGTCTGCCTGTCGGCCACCGAGTGGGTCGCTCACGGCAGCGCTCCCCCAGAGTGACAGCTACGACAGAACGGGGGACATAACGACGACCGACGGGAGCCACGACGACGGCGTCGAGCGCACGGCGTATGCACTCTACCGCGGGCCGGACGGCGAGGAGTACTACAGTAGCGTCACGGAGTTCAGTTCGCCAGCGGCGGCCGACGAGGGGACGGAACGGCAGCGCGCGCAGGGCGGCCACGACAACGGGACGCTCGGTCTCGTGCAGTTCGACCGGTACGTCTACTTCGCGGCGGGACCCGACCGGGAGACGGTCCGGGATCTCCTCGCCCAGTCGTCGCTGAGCGAGGACTGTCTCGCGGGGACGTTCAGGGTGTTGACGGGGACGGCGACGCCCGAGCCGCTATGACTCGGAATCCGTCAGATTCTGGTCGGTCGGTGTGAACAGACGGGTATGGAGACACGAGATGTCTGTATCGTCGGAGCCGGACCAGCAGGGTTGACCGCCGGGATTTTAACCGCGCGTGCGGGCCTCGACACGCTGGTACTGGACGGCGGCGACCCAATTCTCGAACGGAACGCACACCTCGAAAACGTCCCCGGCTTTCCCGCCGGTGTCAACGCACGCCGCTTTCTGGACCTGACTCGCGAACAGGCCGAGCGCAACGACTGTCCCATCCGCGAGGGACGCGTCAAGCGCGTCAGCATCGCAGACGACGGCCGCTTTGACGTCCACATCGACGGCGCGGACGAGCGACTGACCGCAGACTACGTCATCTGCACCTCCTGGGCCGACACGGAGTATCTGGCTGACATCGACGTTGGGCTGGTCCAGCGCGGGAGCAAGACGTACGTCGACGTGGACGAACACGGCGAGAGCGACGTGGACGGGCTGTACGCCGCCGGCCGCATCGCGGAAAAGCACCACCAGACCGTCGTCGCGGCCGGTGACGGCGCCAGCGTCGCGCTGACGGTCATCGACGAGTCAGAGGTTCCCTTCTATCACGACTGGGTCGCGCCGGAGGGATACTTCACCAGTCGGGACCGCGACGTGCCGCCGGGCTGTGAGGAGATCACCGACGAGGAGCGCGAACGGCGTGAGAAGGAAGCGCGCGAAGTGATGCGCTCGCACTTCAGTGAGCCCCACCCCGAAGAACCGACCCAGCACCCGAGCGTCGAGGAGTAGCCCCACCCGCATTTATATCCGCGCGCTACGGGAGTGCACGTATGCTGGCAGGAGTGAACGTCGCACTGGGCGTGACCGGGTCGATTGCCGCCGTGAAGACGGTCGAACTCGCCCACGAACTGCGCCGGGAGGGGGCCACGGTCCGGGCAGTGACGACATCGGCCGCCGAGAGCATCATCCACCCGTGGGCGCTGGAGTTCGCCACCGACAACCCCGTCGTCACCGAGATTACGGGCAGCATCGAGCACGTCGAACTCTGTGGGCGCGACGGGTGGGCCGACGTCCTCCTGATTGCGCCGGCGACGGCCAACACTGTCGGGAAGATGGCCGCCGCCATCGACGACACGCCGGTGACGACGACGGCGACGACGGCACTCGGTGCGGACGTACCCACCGTCGTCGTGCCGGCGATGCACGAACCGATGTACGACCATCCCGGCGTGCTCGACGCGCTCGACCAACTGGAATCCTGGAGCGTCGACTTCGTCGACCCGCGCATCGAGGAGGGTAAGGCCAAGATCGCCGCCGAGCGCGACATCGTGACCGAAGTCGCACGAGCGACGACCGAGCAGTCGCTGGCCGGCGAGCACGTCGTCGTCACCAGCGGCGCGACGACCGAATCCGTCGACCCCATTCGCACGCTCTCGAATCGCGCATCGGGGCGCACCGGTCGAGCGGTCGCCCGGGCCTGCTACGCCCGCGGCGCAGACGTGACGGTCGTCCACGACGGCCCGGACATCGCGTGGGCGACCGTCGAACAGGTCGAGAGCGCCGCGGAGATGCTCGCCGCGGTCCAGGCCCACGCCGACGACGCCGACGCGCTGGTCTCGGCGGCGGCCATCTCGGATTACACCGTCGAACAGAGCCCCGAGAAGATTCGGTCGGGGAAGGACAGCCTCACGCTCGACCTGGAGTCGACGCCGAAGCTCATCGATACGGTCCGCGACGAGCACCCCGACCTCCCTATCGTCGGATTCAAAGCCGAAGCCGAGGGCGACGAGGCAGATATCGTCGAGCAGGCGCGCGACATCCTCGACCGGGTGGGGCTGGCCTTCGTCATTGCCAACCGCGCGAACGTAATGGGCGAGGACGAGACGGAAGCGGTCATTGTCCGACCGGAAAGCACCGAACGCGTCGTCGGGACGAAGACACACCTCGGCGAAGCGGTTGCAGACGAACTCGCGTCGGTGCTTCCCTGAGCGAGCGGTGGCGGAGTTGGATTTCGGTGAGTAAACAGTACCTACTGGCGGCATAATCGGCGGCAGACGAGGAGTGCAAAAGTGCCAGAAGACGGCACGACGGGCCCGTTCCAGTATCATTCGTCGATATAACGCCAGCATTTATATAGCGCCACAGCTTCTGAATAAAGTGAAGCGCAGCTGCCGGCGCGGTTGGGTGGTAGGATTCACCTACGGAGGCACGGGTGAACCTGCGACGGCCGAAGCGGCAGGCGCAGATACAGGAAACTATGGAACTCAAACAACTCTTCAACGACGACGACGCAGTCAGCCCGGTCATCGGCGTCATTCTGATGGTCGCCATCACGGTGATTCTGGCGGCCGTCATCGCGACGTTCGTGCTCGGTCTCGGCGAACAGGTTAGTGACACCGCTCCGCAGGCGAGTTTTAATTTCGATTATAACGAAGACAGTGATAACGTTGAAGATGACTTCTCAACTGACGCTGTAGATGCTGACGGAAACGTGACGGCAACCCACAGCGGTGGTGCCACGATTAATGCCGATCAGTTGTTCATATCTAATTCATCAGAGCGGTTCGCTTGGGGTGGTGATGACAGTGAGAAATACGGTGCATCCAGCGAGATCTCGTCTGGGAATTCGATAACCATAGCAGCAAACAGCGGCGACACTGTCAGTATCATCTGGCAGAATGAACAGGGCACTGATTCCGCAACATTGAGAAACTACAACGTCGGATAGTGCTTCACATCATCATCATTACTGACGATTACGTACGAGAACGGTGACGTGGTGCGGGCGGGGCAAATCTTCATTGATGGAATTGCATCCGAACCCGCGCGTGCTGCGTTCGGTCCGGGAGGTGGCTACGCCCCCAACAAGAATGATAAGTCTAGTGACATTACACTATCTGGGCCGAGCACACCGTCTCACTCGGCGTAGACTATTATTACTTCGAAACAGAACGGTCCGTGACCGGCGATTGTTAGGGGCAGTCCTGGCAATCGGTTCGGCAATCACGATTCATCGACAGATTTCGGCTACACGTATCACACGTGATAATCAAACCAGTCTGAAAAACAGATATCCGCAAGACTCCGCAGGGTTCTTTCAGACGGTGAAGGAACCTCAAAACTGATAATCAGACTTGATTCAACGTTCAACTGACCCCAATTAATATATACCATCCAAAATAAGGCATCTCCTATGCGTCTACGAAGACTGCTAGAAGACGACGACGCAGTGAGTCCGGTCATCGGGGTCATCCTGATGGTCGCAATTACGGTCATCCTGGCCGCAGTAATCGCATCCTTCGTGCTCGGGTTGGGCCCATCAGAGGCAGCGCCATCTGCTCAGTTTGATTTCGAGAGTCATGATGACGGTCTTAAAATAACCAAAACGCAGGGAGAAGAGATACAATCGAATAATCTCTACGTGCGTGGGGATGTTGGTGATAGAAAAGATCTTGACTTCAATTGGAAAGAGGGAGATAGTGATGTTACTCTCAACCTAGGTAGTGATAGTGAAGTCGTTGGAGCAAGCGATTCGGTCAACATCACTAACGCTGGGAGCGACGACCATGATGTCAATGTTATCTGGGATAACGGAGACCAGTCCAGCACGCTAGCATCGGACCCATCCAACTGATAATAACACGCGATACTTTTTACACGTGCACTTAATCTGGTAGACGATGGACCGGGGAGCGTTGGTCGTCTCAATTGTTACAGCGATAATACTACTGGCCACAGCAGCGACCGGAACACCGCTGTGGACCGTCCCCGAAGCGGGTGCCGACCAGGCACCGCTCGGGCAAGGAAGCGCGAGCGTCTCGGTCGTTTCGATGCCCGACACCGCCACGCTCGACCCCGGCCGACAGGGCGGTGACGTGTACTACCTCCGCGTACCCGACGCGACTGTCGACGTCTCGCAGTTGCGGGGCAATCCAATTCTGACCTACTCCATCGACATCGACGGCCTCGGCTACAGCACCAGCTCCGTCAACGCACTCGCCAACACGGGCGAAGGACAGACGAGCCTCTCGATATCGGATGTTGCACTGGAGGAGGACCGACTCACGCAGGACCGGTACGAGGGTGAACTCCGACTCGTCCTCCGCGGTGACGGCGAGGAAACGGTCGTCTACTCGGAACCAATAACCATCGAGGTGACAGGGTGAGCGACTGGCGCGCGCGACTGACGACGGTGCACACCGCCACGCGTCGGGTCGGCCGGCGCGTGTTCGGCGACCGCTACGGGCTGGTGCTGTTCCTGGCGACGCTGTGTTTCGTGACGCTGACCTGGCGCGCGGGCGTGTTCATCAACGACAACTTCACGCTCGTTCGGGGGCTGGAGGCGCTCAGCCACGGCCGCGTCTGGCTCGATACGGCGGGACCGGATTCCTTTGTCGCACCGGGGACGAACGTCCGCGACGGCTACGTCTACGGCCGTAACTACGGCCAACTCGTCATTTCGCTACCGGCGCTGTGGGCGCTCCAAGCCGTCGATGCCATGGTCGACCTCCACGTCGCACTCGTCGCCAGCTGGCACCTGCTCGCGCTGGCGCTCGTGGTGCAGTTGAGCAAGCTTGTTGACCGCGACCAACCGCTGCTGTACGGTGGCACCGGACTAGTCGTGGTGTCGTTTCTGACAAACGCCGCGCTCATCCGAACCTTTACTTACGCATCGCTATCGCTACTGGCGTTGCAGCTAACCAGCGCAGTCGCGACGGGGCTGGTGGCTGTCTTCTGCTACCGACTGCTCGAACGGCGACACGGAACGCGCGTGGGGCTATTCGCCGGCGCTGCCGTCGTCGCTGCGACGCCGGTGGGGTTCTGGGCGACGATTCCCAAGCGGCACGTCTTCTCGGCGCTGTTGCTCGTCGCAGTGCTGTACGCGTTCGCGCGCAGTCGCGACGCCGACGCCGCGCCGGCGGTGCCGGGGCTGGGTCCGGTGCCGGTCTACCGCGCTGGCGCGTACGCACTGGTCGGACTGTTCACAACGATTCACGCGGCCGAAGCGCTGTTCGCGTTCTTCGCGCTCGTCGTCGTCGACATCCCGACCGCGCCCTCGAACGACAGGCGGACGCTGGGGATGGTCGCCGGGGTGTTCGCGCTCTCGCTGGTCCCGCTGCTCGTCACGAACAGTCTCGTCACCGGCGAGCTGTTGCGACCGCCGCGCGCGATGGGCGAGCGCGGACTCACCGCTCCCGCACAGGAGAATCTGACGAGCGGTGGTGGCGGCGGCAGTGGCGGTAGTGGTGGCGGGACCAGCGGTGGCGGGACCGGCAGCGACGGCGGCACGAGCGGAACCATCGGCAGGCAACTGGAAGAGTTTATCATCGGACTCGGAGCCGGCCCAGTCGGTGTCATCGTCGGCCAGATACTGCAGATTAGCACCGACAGTCTCGCCGAGTTCACCAACCTCGAAACGATTAGTCGGACGTACGTCTTCAGCAGCGTCGACGGAATCAGCCAGGACACTCAGTTCGTCGGCATCAACCTCTCGCTGCTCGAAGCGGGGCCCGTCCTCGGTGCAGCAGTCGGCGCTGTCGTCGGCAGCCTCACCGGCGGGTTCGCCCGACTCCGCCAGTCACTCGACGCGACAGACGCACTGGCTGTCCTCTTTGGCGTCGGATTCGTCCTCATCTACAACAGTCGGCTCCCGCTCAACACGCAGGTGACGGTCAGGTACATTCTCGTGCTGTATCCGCTCGGTGTCGTGCTGCTGGCCAGAGCCGCGGCGACCAGACGACTGCTCGAAACCCAGCGGTCACCGCTGCTGTGGTCGTACGGGGCCGGCGTCGCACTCGGGGGCCAGTTACTGCTCGCGTACTTCGTCGTCGGCCAGTACGCCGTCGGTGAGGCTGCGCGCGTCCACGCGCTGCTCGGGGTCGGCCTGGGCGTCGTCGCAGCCATGACAACGGTCGCGAGCACTGTCGACCGACGGGTCGAGCCAGTCGCTGCCGCGGCGCTCGGACTCGCGGCCGCCGCTGGAACCGTCTTCCTCGTGTTGACTGGCCTCGTTCACTTCGCGTTCATCGGCGAGTACGTACTCCCGGTGGTCGGCGCAGTAAGTGACATGCTCGCGGCCGCAACCTGATGAATCACTTTTTTGGTGTGGCTGGCGGTACCTCTGCTATGGATCGACTGAGACAGTCGCTGCTCGACGCACCAATCGTCGAGAAAGAGGGCTATCACTACTTCGTTCACCCCGTCAGCGACGGCGTCCCGATGCTGCGCCCGGAACTGCTCCGGGAGATCGTCATCCGAATCATCCGGAAAGCCGACATCGACGACGTCGACAAGATCGTCGCGCCGGAGGCGATGGGGATTCACATCTCGACGGCCGTCTCGCTGATGACCGACATCCCGCTGGTCGTCGTCCGCAAGCGAAGCTACGGACTAGAGGGCGAGGTCTCCCTCTCGCAGGTCACCGGCTACTCCGAAGGCGAGATGTACATCAACGACATCTACGAGGGCGACCGCGTGCTCATCCTCGACGACGTGCTCTCGACTGGTGGGACCCTCCGCGGCATCACCAGTGCACTCGACGACATCGGTGCAGACATCGCCGACATCGTCTGTGTCATCAAGAAGGCCGACGGCGAGAACAAGGTCGCCGAAGCAGGATATAGCCCGAAAACGCTCATCAACGTCATCGTTGAGGATGGCGAGGTCGTCATCGTCGACGAGGAAGGTGACGGCTGATGAGCGACCTCGACGAACTGCTGGCCTCACTCCACGACCACCTCGAAGCCACCGAGGAGTTACCACTCGACGAGTCGGCGAACCGACTCCTCGGCGAGGCCGAAGCCGTCGCCGCCGACGCAGCACAGGGCAACCTCTCTGACGACGTTGCCAGAGAGCGCGTCGGGAAAGTCTCGGAACTACTGGCTGAAATCGACGGCACCGGACACGACGAGGGTGACCAGCACGTCGCCGCCGCGCGCCGCGCTGCCGATCGGATTCTCGAGTAGTATTCCCGTACACCCGAAACGGTGACCCACATCGACGCGTATTCGCCGGAGGTCGACTCCTGATAGGGAGACATCATCAACGTTGACGCCGAAATACGGTTTCAGTGGCGCGTCATGTCATATCGACCAGTTTTATACCGTCGCCATTCGTTTGACCGATTATGGGAAACCGACTCAAGCGTACGTTCAGTCGTGCCAAGCACGCAGCAATCGGCGCGGCGATCGGCGCCGCTCTCGGCGGAATTGTCAGCCGTAATGCCGCCAGCACCGGCGGCGCACTCGGCGCTCTCGTCGGCGCGACTGTCGGCGAAAAGCGTATCGACGTCAGCGACACGATCTCACAGGTCAAAGGCGACAGCGACGACGCTGAATAACGTCGCGATCTCTTCTCGTCGGCTCTCCACGCCGCCAAAACCGGTACGTACCCGCCAGCACGGCCGGCACAACCGAGACGCATCCAGTTGCAACAGTCCCGACAGCACTCAGCCAAAGCTCAAAGTGAATAATATACATCTACACCATATTTCCCCAACCATACAACGTATTACCACAGGTTTTTAGTGAGTTTCAGCTTTCTTTAGCCGCAATTTCTTCACTACCCAGTAGTTTATTGTGCATAGTTCACACAGATTGGTGCGTATAGTGATGGCAAGCATCACGTGAACGCCGACATGGAACGGTCGGGCGCACCACGTGTCGAAACTGGACAGCGAAACCGTGTCACTACCCGAAACCGAGGCAATCCGGCGGAGTATCGAAGTCGAGTACTGGGTCATCGACGGTCGGGGTCGACTGGCCGAGCCGACAGAGCTCGTCGACGTGTCCGAGGGCGTCGAGCGGGAGTTCGTCGAGCCGCTGCTGGAAATCAAGACGACACCGTGTGCAACCACAGCGGAGTTGCGCGAGGAGTTGTTCGACCGCATCGGCCGCGTGCTCGACCGCGCCGCGGAACTCGACAGGGGACTCGTCCCACTCGCGACGCCGGTCAACGCTGACGAAATCCCAGACTTGCCCAGCGAGCGCACCCGAATCCAGGACACCGTCGTCGGCGAGGACTTCGAGTACGTCCGCCACTGTGCCGGGACGCACATCCACGTCGAACAGCTCCCTGGCCAGGAAATCGACCAGCTGAATACGCTGATCGCGCTCGATCCCGCGCTCGCGCTCGCCAACTCCTCGCCGTTCTTCCAGGGACGCCATCTCGCGGCAGGCGCTCGGTCGAAACTGTACCGCTGGCTGGCCTACGACGGCTTGCCACACCAGGGACGGCTGTGGCCCTACGTCGACGACATCAGCGAGTGGGACCGGCGTCTCGAACGCCGCTACGAGGAGTTTACCGAAGCAGCAACGGCTGCGGGCATCGACCGACGAGCCGTCGAAGCACAGTTCGACCCCGAGAGCGCAATCTGGACGCCGGTCCAACTGCGGAGTGCCTTCGGGACTGTGGAGTGGCGGTCACCCGACACCGCACTCCCGAGTCAGGTTATCCAGCTAGCCGATACCATCGCCGACACCGTTGCACGGCTCGACGACACGACCGTCCGAATAGAGGGGAAAACCGGCATGCGAACCGAGGATACCATTGTCCTCCCCGAGTTCGACGCCGTCATCAAGTACGTTAACGCGGCAATTCGCGACGGCCTCCACTCGGACGCCGTCTGTTCCTATCTCGACCGGATGGGGTTCGACATCTTAGCCTACGAGCCGGCAACGCACGAGATAGATAGTTCGGGGACGCTGTCGGACGCCGATGTCCGAAACCTCCGTCTGGAACACGCACAGCGTCTCGAACGGGACGTCAAACGAGCGCAGTCGGTCGCGAGTGACTGATAGCTTCGAAGGGGAGGTGGATTTGAACCGCGAGAACTCACGCTGTTCGTTCTCTGGGTTCAAAACACCACGAGCGAATTTGCGGCTCGCGGAGTTGCTCGCCGCAAAATATAGCGGGAGGTGGATTTGAACCACCGATCTGCGGGTTATGAGCCCGCCGGAATCTCCTAGCTATCCCATCCCGCTACCCACTCGTAACTCCGTTCACTGTTTAAGGATTGTGATTGGCGGGCCGTCTGTGAGATTTTACCGGGGGTCACCCGTGTGAACTTCCCACGTGAACAGACTCTCGAAGACGTAGTTGAGCGACATCGCCACTCCGATTGCGATAGGACTGGCCGCCAGAAACCACAGGTCCGTCCCGAAGACGAGCAGCTTGAAATCGATGTACGTCACCAGAAACCAGTAGACAGTCAGCTGGACGGCAACGCCACCGGACCGAACCAGATGCGATTTGCCCAGTCGCTTGAGAAACGGAACCCGGCCGGCAGCGCCCTGCCCGGCGAACGTCCAGTGTTCGTTGACCAGAAACATCACCACGATTGCCGTTTCGACGCCGGCGGCTTTCGCCCACAGTTCGGGGACGCCGAAGACGAGGTTCAGCGTCGCCAATACCGCGTTGTCGCTGAGCGCGCCGACAACACCGACGGAGACGAACTGACCGAAACGCGCCCCGGAGAGCAGGGCATCGACCCGGGAGCCGGTCATTTCTGTTCGACCAGCGCTGGCTCCTCCTCGCGGTGGGCAGCGAGCGCCGTGTGTAACCGGCTATCCCGGAGTCGTTTCGCGCGGTGGCGAGCAGTCACGAGCGCGCGGCCGAGTCGCAACGAGTCACGCACCGGCGACACCGTCGACCCCGGCCGGTCGTGCCACTCGATCGGGATTTCGGCGACCGAGAGGTCAACCGCGCCAGCGATGGCAATCAGTTCCACGTCCCACGCGAAGCCGGGTTCGTAGAGGTGCTGGCGGACGGTCTCCCACGCGGCCGCGTCGATCGCCTTGGCACCACACTGGTAGTCGTACAGGTCCACCTCCAGGAGTCGGCGGGCCAGCCACGCGAAGCCGTCGCCGAGATACCGGCGCGCGAGCGTCTGGTGGGCATCGACCGACGCATCGGGATGACGACGGGAACCAACTGCGAGGTCGACAGTCCCGTCGCGGACCGGCCCGACCACGTCGGCCACCGAGTCGGCAGGTGTAGCACCGTCGGCGTCGGCGAACGCGAGAACGTCCGTCGAGAGCGCCTCGAACCCGTCGGTGATTGCCGCGCCCTTCCCGCGACGGTAGGGGACAGTGTGAATCTCGACGGGGAGGTCGGCCAGTCCCGCAGGAACCCCCTCTTTTGGAGCATCGAGTTCGATGCGAATCGTCGCGAGGTCGAGCGTCTCCCGGAGTGCGCGGACGTACGCCGCGAGGCGGTCGACGTCGGGACGGTAGGCGGGGACCACCAGCCCGACCGCGGAAGTCATTGTGAGAAAACACCACTGCGCTGAATAAAAGATATTCGACTCGCCCACCAGCCTGCCGACAGGTCACAAAAGATTTCACCCGCGGCGGGCGTTGCTTTCGCCAATGGAAATCGGTCTCGTCGTCCTCTGGCTCGTGCTCTTCCTGTTGCTCGGGCTGGTTGCCCTCCCGGTCGCGTCGTGGCTGTTCCCGGACAGCGCACGGAGTGGGCTGGCGATTCCAGTCGCGCTTGCGACGCTGGCCGTCGTCGGTCACCTCGTCGGACAGGTCGCATTCGGCTGGCCGGCAGCGGCGGCCGGTCTCGCAGTCCTAGTCGTCGGCTCCTACGTCGCCGCGGGCCGAACTGCAGTCGACTGGCGCGCTTACGGTGAGATTGGAATCGTCTTCACGCTCGCGTTCGCGCTCGTTGTCGCCATCCGTGCTGTCGACCCGGCTGCCGCACCGCTACCGATTGCCATCGGCGAGAAATTCCTCGATTTCGGCCTCCTGCGGACGCTCGACCGGGCCGGGTCACTCCCACCCGAAGACATGTGGTTCGCCGGCGAGCCGGTCAAGTACTACTACGGCGGGCACATGCTGACCGCGCTGTTGACGACACTGTCCGGCACCTCGACCCGATTCGCGTACAATCTCGCGCTGGCCGGCTTCTACGCGACGCTCGTCAGCGCGGCCTACGGCGTCGCCGGCGCGCTCGTCGACCCCTACGACGCGCCGCAGCGAGTCGCAGCCGCCTTCGGGGCCTTCTTCGTCGGCCTCGCCGGGAACCTGGAGACGGCCGCGCGCGTGCTCGTCTGGCTCCTGCCAGACTCGATTGCGAGCTGGGTCGTCGGCGCCGCCGGTCTGGAGTCGGGGGTTGCGGAGTGGACACCGTCGGAGTTCTACTACTTCGCCGCAACGCGTGTCGTTCCAGTGGACGCAAGCGACCCCGAATCGGCGAAGGCGGCGACTGAGTTTCCCTTCTTCGCGTGGCTCAACGGCGACCTCCACGCGCACATGATGGTCCAGCCGTTCCTGTTGCTCGTTGTCGGCCTCCTGCTGGCGTACTGGCGACTCCCAGCCGAACAGTGGCGAAAACGACTGGTCGTCCTGGTGGGAGTGCTCCCACCAGTGGCTGGGCTCCTCGGGTTCATCAGCCTCTGGTCGTTCCCGACCGTCGGCGGGTTGGTCGCCCTGACCGTCGCCCTCGCGCCCACAGACCCCGCAACCGTCCTTCCTGGGCGGTACGCCGACCGCGTGGGACCGCGCGACGACTGGTTCCTCGAAGAGTTCCGTCGGCTCGGATTCGGGCTGGCTGTCGCCGCAGTCGTCCTCGTCGTCGGTGTCCTCTGGACGCTCCCGTTCTGGACCGGCGTCGTGCTCGACGGGCCGAGTCGCTCGGCCGCGATCTGGAGTGTGCGCACGCCAATCGGGAACCTCCTGCTCGTTCACGGAGCCTTCCTCGCGATTTTCGCTGTCGCACTGGCACGACGGTGTGGTGGCGCGCTGAGTCGTCCGGCGTTCATCTGGATAGCCGGCGCGGCCGTGCTGGGTGCGACGGTTCTGCTGGGCTTTCCGGCGCTCGGACTGGCCGGACCGCTCCTGGTCGGTGGCTGGTGGCTACTGCGCGAGACCGAAGACGTCGGCTTCGCGACGATGCTCGTCGTCGCGGGTGCGGGCATCGTCCTCATCGTGGAACTGGCGACCGTCGACGGCGAGCGGTTCAACACGATCTTCAAACCGTACGCGCAGGTGTGGCTGCTCTGGGCGGTCGCAGCGGGGGCGCTGCTCGCCCGACTCGCTGCTGGGTGGCCGGCCGACCGTCTCGCTGCCGAGCGTCGCCGACTCGCGACTGGCGGCATCGCACTTGCGGCGGTGCTCGTCGTGACGAGTGGACTGTACGCGCCGCTCGCGCTCGTAGACCACACCGACCCCGCGAATCAGGGACCCGCTGTCGCCGCTGAGGGACCGACGCTGGATGCGACTGCGTATCTGGAGTACCAGTATCCACGGGACGCGCCAGCGATTCGCTGGGTCGACGCCCGCGACGGACAGCCGACGATTACTACCGCAGCACCGGGCGGGTACTTCTGGTCACCCGACGAGGGGCGGGGGTCGAGCGCGCCGGCGAGTCTGACCGGCGTGCCGACGGTGCTTGGCTGGGACCACGAAGCACAGTACCGTGGCGAACAGCCCTATCAGCAACGGCTGGACGACGTACAGGATATCTACACCAGCGAGAACGCGAGCTATCAGCGGGAGCTACTGGACTACTACAGCGTCGAGTACGTCTACGTCGGGCCGGCAGAACGAGCAAAATACGGACAGATAACGGTCGAGGGAGTGTCCGGCGTCACCGTCGCAGAACAGTTCGAGAACGTGACGATATACGCCGTCAATTAGGCTTTCGCCTTGACGACGGTGATGGCTTCGGCGTCGACAGCCTCGACGTCGAGGAAGTTCGGAATGTAGTTGCGGGTCTCATAATCTTCCTCTTCGTCGGGTTTGCCGACGGTACACCACAGCTGGGGCCGGTCGGGGCCGTGCCAGTCGCCGTTGCGGTTGATACCGAAGCAGACGAACTCCTCGCCATCGTGCTCGATGACGGCACCCTTCCGGATACCAGGGTCCCCACGGATGATGAGCTTCTGCATACGCGGCTCTTCGAAGGAATTGCACTTATGGGCTTCGAACCACCTTTTTCCCCGCCCGGGTGCGCTCGCTTTGCTCGCGAATGCCCCACAACGACCACCGTACAAGAGCAGCGGAGGACTAGTCACAAAAGAGTTATATCACAATCAAATCAATAATTCACTGCCTTTATTGTCGGCGGCACCCATATTCGTGACCAGTCCAATCAGACCCAACGAGAAATTCAGAGAATGCCAGACAGACCCAGCATCTTAGTTCCGTTACGTGTTCTCGAGGGGGAATCAATTCCGGAGGGTATTCCGGAACTCCTTGCGAACACACACATCGTCCTGCTTGGCTATCACGTCGTGCCAGACCAGACCGCGACCGACCAGGCGCGAGCCCAGTTCGAAGACCAGGCCACCCGCCGTCTCAACGATTTCACCGCGATACTCGAACACGCGGGGGCGACAGTCGAATCCCAGCTCGTGTTCACCCACGATGGGCAGACGACGATCGATCGGATGACGGACGAGCATGACTGCCTCGCGGTACTGATTCCAAACGCGACGAGACCGCTGGAGAATGTACTTATCGCAGTCCGCGGGATCGTCGGCGTCGACCGGTTTGTCCGCTTAGCTTCGGGGCTGTTCGCGACGATCGACGTCAACGTAACACTGTACCACATCGCTGAAGAGAACGAAACTGAGGAAGACGCGGAGACGCTGCTCGATGGGATTGCGACTCGACTCTCCGAGGAGGGGATCTCCGCAGACGCGATCGATATCCAAATCTCACGTGGGGACACTCCTCAAGAGATGATCGTTGATGCTTCCGACGACTACGACGCGATCGTCATGGGGGAATCCGATCCATCAGTGACAACCTTCTTGTTCGGGATGACTGCGGACCAGGTCGCCAAGCAGTTCCTGGGCCCGGTATTCGTGATCCAGCACGGGGAACTGGACGATGCCGAAGAGACTGACAACGAGTGACTCACGCAGGTCGTTAGGCGCGGCTACGCGCTCGCGGCTGCCATGGGAAACCCGTCGGCCAGCCGCGCGTACAGTCTGAATGGGGTGTCTGCGTCGACAGACACCGACGCGCCTCGACGCACCTGGAAGTGTCTGTGGGTAGACAGTCGTCCTGCGTGTCGACAACCCGACGAGGGCCGCAACGACGGACGATTGTAGTGCTCGGTCCAAGTAAAAAGTGGTTTATGCACCGCTATCTAACTGCGCCGCAAGGCCGATATCTATGGAAATGCCACGCCGGATGAATACGTACTGTCCGCACTGTAACGAACACCACGAACACGAGGTCGAAAAGGTTCGAACGGGGCGCTCTTCGGGTATGAAGAAGGTCGCTGACCGTCAGCGCAAGCGACGCTCGGGCATCGGGAACGACGGGAAGTTCTCGAAGGTCCCCGGTGGAGACAAGCCGACGAAGAAGACCCAACTCACCTACCGCTGTGGTGAGTGTGGGAACGCCCACCAGCGCGAAGGGTGGCGTGCTGGCCGTCTCAAATTCCAGGAGTAAGTATGGCAGGAAGCTTCTACCGCGTCACCTGTCCGGACTGTGAAAACGAGCAGGTCGTCTTCGGCAAAGCCGCCACGGAAGTCGCCTGTGCGGTCTGTGGGCACACGCTCGCACGACCCACCGGCGGCAAGGCGGCTATCGAGGGCGAGATCACAGAGACTGTCGAGGCCCGATGAAGTACAGCGGTTGGCCCGAACCCGGCGAACTCGTCGTCGGGCGCGTCGACGAAATCGAGGACTTCGGCGTCTTCGTCGACCTCCTCGAATACGAGGACAAGCGCGGCCTCTGTCACATCAGCGAGGTCGCCTCCGGCTGGATCAAGAACGTCCGCGACCACGTCAACGTCGACCAGCGCGTCGTCGCGAAGGTGCTCGACATCGACGAGAGCGCCCAGCAGATAGACCTCTCGCTGAAAGACGTCAACGACCACCAGCGCAAGGATAAAATTCAGGAGTGGAAAAACGAGCAGAAGGCCGAAAAGTGGATGACCATCGCCTTCGGCGAGGACATGGACGACGAGCAGTACGCCTCTATCGCGAACGAACTGCTCGCCGATTTCGGCTCGATGTACGACGGCTTCGAACAGGCCGCCATCCACGGGACGGAAGCACTCGACGAGACGGACCTCGAGGAAGACGAAATCGAGGCCATCGTCGAGACGGCCCGGGACAACGTCTCGGTGCCCTACGTCAACGTCACGGGCTACGTCGACCTCGAATGCCCGAGTAGTGACGGCGTGGACATCATCAAAGAGGCGCTCCAGGCCGCCGAAGGGAACGGCGAAGTCCCAGAGGAAGTGGAGCTCGAAGTGACCTACGTCGGGTCGCCGGAGTACCGCATCCGCGTGCAGGCACCCGACTACAAGACCGCCGAAGCCGAACTCGAAGCGAGCGCAGAGCGCGCCAGCGCCGTCGTCGCCGAACACGGTGGCACCGGGAAGTACCACCGCGAGCGAAACGTCGACGACGAGTAGCACGAGCCGTGAAATCCGATATTCTCGTCTGTGCAGACTGGGAGGAGACCCACGAGCGACCGGTGTACACGCTCGGAGAGCAGTGCCCGGAGTGCGGTGGCGAGGCGGTCAACAGCGCACCAGCGCCGTTCAACCCCAACGACCCACACGGCGAGTATCGACGCGCTCTTAAGCGCCGCAACCGGGAATAGGGGGTATGGACGAATTCGATATCGAGGCAGTCGCCGAGGCTGACCTCTCGGACCCGGTACTGGTCGAGGGGTTGCCCGGCGTCGGTCACGTCGGCAAACTCGCCGCCGAGCACCTCGTCGAGGAACAGGAGGGGACGCTCGTCCGGCGCATCTACTCGACGCATCTCCCACCACAGGTCAGCGTCGAAGAGGGACTGACCCAACTCGCGTGTGCCGAGATTCACGCCGTCGAAACCGACGGCCAGGATCTGCTGGTGCTCACCGGTGATCATCAGGCGCAGGACACGAACGGCCACTACGGACTGACCGACACCTTCCTCGACGTTGCCGAGGAGTTGGGCGTCAAGCGGGTGTTCGCACTCGGCGGCGTTCCGACGGGCGAACTCATCGAGGAGTACGACGTCATCGGCGCGACGACGACCGAACAGCAGCGCGATGAACTCGAAGACGCCGGCGTCGAGTTCCGCGGCGACGAACCAGCTGGCGGCATCGTCGGCGTGAGCGGACTCCTCCTCGGTCTCGGCGAGCGCCGGGACGTGCCCGCGGCGTGTCTGATGGGCGAGACGAGTGGCTACCTGGTCGACCCCAAGAGCGCACAGGCAGTGCTCGAAGTCCTGCAGGACATCCTCGAGTTCGAGGTGGATTTCGGGTCACTGGAAGACCGCGCCGAGGAGATGGAAGAGGTCGTCCGGAAGATACAGGAGATGGAACAGAGCGCACCTGCGGCGACGGACGAGGACCTGCGGTATATCGGTTGAGGCAGGTGTGTTGCCGTGGAAAGGTGAGCAAAGAGCGAACGATTCTTACTCGCTCGGGCGCTACTCAGGGGTGTGTTGCAGGCAGGGATAACGGGGCTCCCGCCGGGTCTGGTGACCGGCATCGCGCTCGGGGTCGCAGGCACGGTGGTAGTCGCAGTCGCATTCGTACTGGCAGAACGGTTGCTCCCGGGGAGAGCACCCCACCGGAGACGCCGGACGAGCGGCGAGTCGCGCCGCCGCGCCGAGTTCCGGGAGTATCTCGACGCCATCGACGAGCAGTACGCGGAGAACCACTTCGTCGAGGGTCAGCACATCGCCTTCTACCTGCCAAAACGTGACGTGGCAATCACCTTCGACGCGCGGGCGTACTATCGGATACTGCCCACGGAGACCGAACCAGTGTTAGTCGAGCACGAGATGCCCGGCTCGGCGCTCGGCGCTCGCCTCCCGTTCGAGACGCCGGACATCACCTTCGAGGACGAGAGTAAATCCGGTATCGACCCGCTGCGGGCCGCCTGCGCCGAACTCGGCGTTCCGGTGAGCGCCTCCGTCGACGAGGTCAAACGGGCCTACCGCCGGAAAATCAAGGAAGTTCACCCCGACCAGGGCGGTAACGAAGACGAGTTCAAACGCGTCCGCGAGGCGTACACGCTGGCGAAGAAACACGCCGAATGAACGCCTCGGCCTGTTCCGCCGGTAGACTGGCGACAGCGACGTCAAATATCGGCGAATATCTCTGACCGACGGACGAGAACCACCAGCGCAGCGACGACAGTCGCCGTGAGGACCGCCCCGAGCAGGAACGGTGCCCAGTAGACCACGACGTAAATCGCAGTCATCACCGGCGGGCCGACGGTCCGCCCGAGACTCCCCGCACCTTGCGTGACGCCAAACGCACTACCCTGGCTGTCCTCGTCGGCGGCCGCAGAGACCATCGACGCCGTCCCGACGTTCAGGAGGCCGTTCCCACTGGACAGAATCGCGAGGACAACCAGAAGCGCGACCAGTTCCGGCGACGCACCGAGAATTCCGGGGAGGAGTGCCCGGCCGAGAATCGGGGCGAAGGGGAGCAAGACGAGCGCGACCAGCAACAGCGACGCGCCGCCGACGGCGAGTCGAGCGTCCGCGAAACGCCGCGAGAGCGCGCGCACGACGACACCCTGGTTGAGGACGCCGAGGACGCCGATGTAGGTCAACAGCAGACCGGCCTGTGCCTCCCGATAGCCGTAGATGTCGGCGACGAACGGGATAAACGCGACCTGCACGCCCGAGAAGGCAAGCGAGACGACCAAGAAGACGAGGACGAGCGGTCGGAGATCCGCATCGGCCAGCGCCGTCCGAAACTGAGAGACGAGGCCGCCGCCACGTCGACTCGTTCGCTTCCGGTTCGGTTCGGGCAAGAAGAGAAACGCAGCGACAAACGCGAGCAGGCTCAGCCCCGCGGCGAGGAAACTCGGGAGCGAGAACGTCGTCGCCGGGACGAAACCCGGGAGGAAATTGCGGGCCGCCGAAACGACTGGGTCGCTCGCGACGACCGCACCGAGTGCAGGCCCGAAAACGAAGCCGAGCCCGAACGTCGCACCGACGAGTCCGAGCGCGGCCGCGCGGTCCTCTCTCGGGGTCACGTCGGTGATGTACGCCTGGGCAGTGGCGATGTTGCCGCCCATCGCGCCCGCGAGCATCCGTGCGGCAAAGAGTGCGCCGAGTGCGCCGACGGTACCGAACAAAACCTCAAACTCCCCGCCGAGACCGAACAAGGTCCAGGCGACGGCGCTACCGAAGACCGAGAGCATGAGGACGGGCCGGCGGCCGCGCTCGTCGGAGAGGCGACCGAGCAGCGGCGCGAAGACGAACTGCGTCAGCGAGTAGGAAGCCGCCAGCAGGCCGATGAACACGTCGCTGACGCCGAAGCTGCGGACGTAGAAGGGGAGAATCGGGATGATGACGCCGAAGCCGAGCAGGTCGATGAAGACGATACCCAACACGGTAGCGAGCGAGCGACGCCGCGAGACGCCGCCGGCGGCCCCGGCAGTCGCGGCTCGCGGAGTACTCATACAGTCTCATCCGCCAGCAGGAACTTGGGTGTGTCGACCGGGGCGAAACGGGGGATCGGGACCGACTCAGATTCCCTTGCTCATCAGGTGACTGCGGAGGATGTCGGCTTCCTTGTTTCCGGTGGTAGGGTTGACGAGGACGACCACGTCGTCGCCGTCGAACGCGCCCTGTTCGGCCAGCACATGTGCGCCGCTGAGCGCTGCGCCACCGGAGGCACCCATCGTGATGCCGGCCTCGGCCAGCGAGACGGCGCCTTCCAGGATACCCTGGTCACCGGTCGCGACGGCCGCACCGCCGGTCGATTCGAGTGCGTCGATGACCCACTCGCCGCCCGCGGGGTCGGGAATTTCAAGTGGGCCGACGATGGTGTCGGGGTGTTCGACGGGAGCCGGTTCGTCCGCGCCGTCCTCCCACGCGGTCGCGTACGGGGCACAACCGCCGGCCTGGGCAGCGTAGAGAGCGGCATCGTCGTCGAGAAGGCCGTGGGTCGCGAGTTCAGAAAATCCCTTGTCGAGGCCGACGATGCCGGCACCGTGGCCGGTCGGGTGGACGACGGCGTCGGGAGCCGTCCAGTCGAGTTGGGCGGCGATTTCGTAGGCGAGTGTCTTCATCCCTTCGTGGCGGTAGGGGCTGACGAAGGGTGCGACGGAGTGCCACTCTTCGTCGGTCATCGCGTCCCGGAAGGCCTCGGCGGCGTCGGCGTAGCGGCCGCCGACGACGGACATGTCGCCGCCGTGGACGTTCACCATCGCCTTGTTGACGAAGGGCGTCCGTGAGGGGACAAATGAGTGCGAGTCGAGGCCAGCGCGAGCGGCGTACGCGGCGGCGGCCTGCCCGCCGTTGCCCATCGATGGCAGCGCCACGTCGGTCGCACCGTGTTCGCGCGCGGCGGTGACGGCGAGTGCCATTCCGCGGTCGAGTGCTGCACCAGTGGTGCTCAACCCCTCATCTTTGACGTAGACCGCGTCAACGCCGAGGTCGTCGGCCAGGCCAGGACACGCGAGGAGCGGGGTGCCGGCCTCGCCGACCGTCACGAGCGTCTCGGCTCCGAAGGGGAGCAGGTCGGCGTAGGCGGCGATGCCGGCGGACGCATCGGGCGTGAGGCTCCCGTGGTCGAGGTCGATTTTGCCGTGGTCGTAACGGGCGTCGAGCCAGCCGCCACAGTCCGGACAGCGGTGTGACTCCGCCGCGTCGTGTCTCGCGCCACAGTCGATACAGCGAAAGCCGGCGAAGGCCGCGGTCGTCTCCATACGCTGCACTCTGGACCGCGCTGACTAATCCCTGTCCGTTCGTCGTTCAGACTGGGAAGCGCCGCGTCGTCGCTCACAGCCGTTTTGGTGGTGGCGAACACAGGAAGGGGTATGACGGAAGTAGCGGTCGTCGGTGGCGGGCTGGCGGGGCTGGTCGCCGCCCGCACACTCGCCGACCGGGACGTAGACGTGACGCTGTTCGAACGCAACGACACGGTCGGTGGCCGGGTCCGCAGCCGGACCGTCGACGGGTTTACCCTCGACCGCGGGTTCCAGGTCCTCTTCACGGGGTATCCCGCCGTCCAGCGCGAACTGGACCTCGATGCGCTCGACCTCCGGTATTTTACCGCAGGGGCGACCATCGCGCGACCGGGCCAGCGCTCGGTGCTCTCGGACCCTCTCCGGGACCCCAGCGCGCTGTCGGAGTCGCTGTTCAACCGCGAGGTGACGTTGGCCGACAAACTCCGCGTACTGAAACTCCGGCGTGACCTCTCGAATCAGTCCGTCGAGACGGCGCTCAGTCACGACGATATGAGCATCGACGAGTTTCTCGCCGACCGCGGCTTCTCGAAGCGCTTCCGGGAGAACTTCGCCGCGCCCTTTTACGGCGGTATCACGCTCGACCGCTCGCTGTCGACATCGCGGGCGATCTTCGAGTATACGTTCAAGATGTTGAGTAGCGGCAAAACCGCCGTCCCGGCGGCCGGAATGGGCGCGATTCCCGACCAGTTGGCACGACGGGCACGGGACGCCGGTGCGACGGTTGTCACCAACACAGTTGTCGAATCGGTCGACGCCGACGGGGATGGAGTCAGCGTCGGCACGGCGGGCGAGACGGTGACTGCCGACGCCGCCATCGTCGCGACGGACCCGCCCGCGGCACGGGACCTGACCGGCGTCGAGGCGATTCCGACCACCGCACGGAGTTGCGTCACCCAGCACTTCCGGCTGCCATCGTCACAGCACTTCACGAGCGGTCGGCGACTCGTCCTCAACGCCGCCGACGACCGTCCGAATCAAGTCGCACCGATGTCGGCCGTCGCACCAGAGTTGGCTCCCGACGACGAGAAGTTGCTGAGTGCGACCTTCCTCGGCCGACAGGCAAAAAGCGACGAAGAACTCACAGAAGAGGTGCGAGACGCGCTGGCGTCCTGGTATCCTGAAAATCAATTCTCAGGCCTCGAACTGCTGGCGACCGACCGCATCGACTTCGCCCAGTTCGACCAGCCACCCGGCTTTCGGTCGTCGCTGCCGAGCGTCGACGACCCCGCTGGCCCGGTGTATCTCGCCGGGGACTACACCGAGTGGTCGTCGATACAGGGCGCGATGAAGAGCGGGCGGACCGCCGCGCTCGCGGCGATAGAGTCGTGACTGCGGCGGCGGTCGACTGTCAGGCTGCGTGCCCGTTAGATTCGTCCTCGTCCTCGTCGTGTGCGTGCTCCGGCAGCGTCTGTGGAACGTAGACGACAGCGGCGATAGTGAAAAGCAACAGGACGAGCAGCGTGAACGCGAGGAAGAGGACTCCCATCTGTACCATACATCACAGTCCACGGGTGAAGAATATGAAAGTAGCGGCTCACAATCGGGACGGTTCGCTCACCGCAACCGGTGGCGAAACTCACCCAGTGGCGGGAAGGAGAGCGTCTCATCGCGGTCCTCGTCGACGACGACCGGCGCAAACGCGTCGGCGTCGGTGATCAGCGGCGACATGAAATCGTCCGACCGCATCTCGTTGACTTCGACGCCGCGAAGCAGCCGGTTGAACGCCGGAAGCATGACCACGTCGGCCCCGCGGTAGACGCTCTCACCGGCGAGATAGCAGGGACGGCGCTGCCCCTCGATGTTGATCGTCGGGTGGTCGTGGCCGACGACGTAGCGGTCGGCGTCGGCGTCGGGAGCCTCGTGACCGTGACAGACCACGGTGTCGCCGACGCGGTGTGCCGGTTCGGTGGGGCCGTCCCAGACCGAATTGAGCAGCGTGTCGTGATTTCCGGGCGTGACGACCATGCGCGTGCCCGCCTCGCGTGCCGCGGCCGAAACGCCGTCGACGACCCGCTCGACGGTGCGGGGAATCGTCCGGAAAGAGTGGAGCAAGTCGCCGGCCACGACCATCGTTTCCGGGTCGTGGCGGGCGAGCAACGCCTCGATGCGGGCAATCATATCCGAGCCGTCGCCCATCGGGAGTTCGACGTCCGAGGACGGGCCACGACCGACGTGGCAGTCGGCGAAGACGAGCGTCTCCCCGACGACGAGCGCGCGGTCGTCGAGCGTCAGGTCGGCCAGCGCCGTGCTCGTCGGCCCGCGGTCCATACCCCCGCTCGGGGACCGACGGACAAGAGTTATCGGGGACCGGACCGGCCAGTCTGATATGACAGGATTCTCATCGCGCGTCGAGCAGGTCTCCATCAGCGGCATCCGCGAAGTGTTCGAGGCGGCCGGCGACGACGCCATCAACCTCGGGCTGGGCCAGCCCGATTTCCCAACGCCAGACCACGCCCGACAGGCCGCAATCGACGCCATCGAGGCCGGTAAAACCGACGCCTACACCTCGAACAAGGGCACGCTCGAACTCCGGGAAGCCATTGCCGCAAAACACGAGCGGGACAACGGACTGGAGGTCGACCCCGAGGACGTTATCGCGACCGCCGGCGGCAGCGAAGCGCTCCACATCGCGCTCGAAGCCCACGTCGACGAGGGCGAGGAGGTCGTCATTCCCGACCCCGGGTTCGTCTCCTACGAGGCGCTGACCCATCTCGCAGGCGGCGAGCCGAAGCCAGTCACGCTCCGGGAAGACCTGACGCTCGACCCGGCGGCCGTCGAGGACTCCATCACCGACGACACCGCCGCGTTCATCGTCAACAGTCCAGCAAACCCCACCGGCGCGGTCCAGTCAACGGAGGACATGGAAGCGTTCGCTCGCATCGCGGACGACCACGACGTGCTCTGCATCAGCGACGAAGTCTACGAGTACCAGATTTTCGAGGGCGAACACCACTCACCGATGGAATTCGCCGACAGCGACAACGTCGTCCTCGTCAACGCCTGCTCGAAAGCCCACTCGATGACCGGGTGGCGACTCGGCTGGGTCACCGCCAGTACGGAGCGAATCGAACGGATGCTCCGCGTCCACCAGTACGCCCAGGCGTGTGCCAGCGCACCCGCCCAGTACGCCGCCGAGGCCGCGCTCTCCGGCCCACAGGACCACGTCGACGAGATGCGCGAGGCCTTCCGGGAGCGCCGTGACGTGCTGCTGGACGGACTCGAATCGATGGGGCTGGAGTGTCCGACCCCCCAGGGCGCCTTCTACGCGATGCCCAAAGTGCCAGCCGGCTGGGTCGACGAAGTTATCGAGCGCGGTGTCGTCGTCGTGCCCGGTGACGCCTTCGGTGAGGCCGGCGAGGGGTACGCCCGCATCTCGTATGCGACGGACATCGAGACCATCGAAGAGGCACTGGATATCATGGCTGACGCGACAGAAGCAATCCGGTAGCGTGGCCGGTCACACACTCACACGGAGCGACAGGGCAAAAGCCGTTCAGTGCCAATAGGAGGTATGGACCAGCTCTCTCCCCACCACGTTCCGGTCTACGACACGCGCGAACAGCAGCGACGGCTCTGGGAGCAGTGTGCCGAGCGCGGCCAGCCAGTCGTCGCAATCCGGGACGCACGCCGGGGATACATCGTCCGCTACGATCTCCAGCATCTCGATACCGAACTCTCTGCGGGTGCGCTCGCCAACCTGCGACAGCGGACGCGCAACTGGCGCACCTACCCGACTGCGGCCGACGGTGGGAGCGGCGCTGGTAGCGACCCACTCTCGGAGTCAGAGGGCGTCGGCGGCGAAGCCGGCCCGGTGTCGGGTGACCTCCACACCGACAGCGAGCAGTCAGCCCGGCAACTGGCTTCCCGGCTCTCTGCGCTCGTCTTCGACCGCAGCCACTGGCAGTAAGACCAAACTGTTCGCCCCCGCCCTTTTTTGACCCGTAAAGCGACTGTAGGTGTATGTCGTTGAGCCGTCACGCTGCCGGTCCGGGTCCAGCACTGGCGGCACTCGCCTCGCAGGTCCACCCCGTGTTCATGCTGCCGCCGCTCGCAGCCTCGCTGTTCGGTGCGGTGCTGGCGGGCGAGTTCTCGGTCGCGCTCGCCGTACTTCACGTGACCGCGGCCTTCTTCGCGCTGTACACCGCCCACGTCACCGACGGCTACGTCGACTTCTACGTCCGGGAAGAAGACGACGACCATCCGCTTTCGGCGCGGGGCTGTAAAATTGCGCTCGGTGGTGCTTCGGCGGCTTTCTTTGCGTGTCTGGTCGCAATCGGGCTGCTCGTCGACGTGTGGGCCGCGCTGCTCACGCTCCCGGGGTGGCTCATCGCGGTCAATCACGCGCCACAACTGGACACGAACCCGGTCGGCGCGACGGCCGGCTACCCGCTAGGTATCGGCTTCGCACTCGTCGGTGGCTACTACGTCCAGGCACAGCTGCTGACGCCGGTCGTCGTCGTGCTGGCCGCCGTCTTCGTCGTCGTCCTCTCGGGCATCAAAGCGATCGACGACACGAAAGACTACGAGTACGACCGCTCTATCGACAAGCGAACGCTTGCCGTGGCGCTCGGACGGAAACGGGCGCGGACCGCCGCGTACGGACTGATGACTCTCGGAATGCTCGCCGTCGTCGTGCTGGCGATAACGCTCCCGGCCATCCCACCGAGTGCTGGGCTTGCATCGGTCGCCTTCGGCGCTGTCGCGCTCGTCGCTCGCCGGGCGGAACCGGAGCTGGCGACGATGCTGTTGATTCGTGGATCGTACGTCTTTCTCGCGGTGCTCGTGGCGACGGTGTGGTTCCGACCACTCAGCTGAAAAGGGAGAGTGGCGGCGGTAGTTATTCGACGGTGAAGTCGAAGGTCCCAGTGGCCCACAGCTGGTCGTCGACGTCCATCTCGAAGTGCACGTCGTACTCGCCGGTCCCGTCCGAGAGCCAGGTGTCGGTGTCCGTACAGACGTAGGTATCGCGGTCACCTGGTCGGAGCGTCCGTTCTGGGTACTCGTAATCGGTTTCGCCGTCGATTTCCACCTCGACATCGGTGACGTGTAGCGGGATGTCGCCCTGGTTCTCGACGGTAATCTCCCAGCGGTCGAGGTAGTAGTCCCCGTCGGAATCCTGGGAGTACTCGTACTCGTCGTGGACCATGATCGGGTCGTAGTCGTCGAAGGTCACCGAATCCTCGTGGAAGACGCCGTCCTTGTCGTAGTCGTCGTACTCGACGAGGAGCGTCCACTCGCCGGCATCTGCGACCGCATCGTACCCGTTCATCTGGAGGTCCACGCGAACGTCTCCGTCTTCGAGTTCGTAGTCGTAGATGTACGCGTACTCCTCTTCCTCACCGGCGGGATTGATAATCGAGGCCCGGAGGTCGTACTCGGTGGCGTTCTGTGCGACCTCGACGACGGAGTACGTATCACCGTACCCGTCCACGTCGGCCTCCACCCACCACGACACGGCCTCCGTGCTCGGCGTCTCGGCCGCGTCCTCGGCGTCTGCACACCAGTCGTCGACATCGGTTTTAGTGCCGTCGTCGACGAGGCTACTGGTGTGATTCCGGTAGATGAGGTTGTTGTCCGCACCGTCGAGATACGGACTGAACGGATTACAGTAGAACAGCGGGTCGTAGAACCCGCGAACGGTGTAGTAGTCGATGTCTCCGGGCGTCTCGTCGGGCAGGTTGAGTTCGTACAGCGGGTGGTCCGGGTCAGCGAAACACTGGACCGCGATGAACTGACAGGCCTTCCCCTCCGAGAGCCACTCGTTGTAGTTGCCGTCGAGCGTCGTGTCGTAACAGCCGGGACAGACACAGACACCGTGGTTACCGCCGTTGAGGCCGACGAAGGTATCCACCCAGTCGAAGCGGTCCAGGTCGTCCATCCAGAACCGCGACCCGGTCACGCCGAGGCTGTGACAGACGATGGATACCTGGCTCTCGCCCGTCTCCGAAAGGACGTGCTGGACGAAATCGTCGAGTTGGTCGCGCATCGCGGCGTGGTAGGAACTCTCGCTTTTGAAGGTGATCGCGTAGAGTTCGTCGCCGCTCCAGCCGTTGTCCAGCAAGTGCTGGGCGTGTTCCTCGAAGTTACAGGCGTCACCGCCGTTGCCGTGGACGAACACCAGCGGCGTGTTGTCGACCGACCCGCCGTCGACGCCGAAGTGTTCGGTCCCGCGCCAGCCGCCGTACTCCCCGCCGCTATCCCAGGGGAGTTCGCTGTCTTCGGTGCGACCGAGCCCGTCACACGTGATAAGGTCCGGGCCGACCGGTGTGTACGCCGACGCACCGCCCGATGTCGCCGAGACACCGACGCCAGCGACGGCCGCCGTCGTCCCCGCCTGCTGGAGGAATCGACGACGGTCCGGACTGACCGAGAGGTGACTCTCCCCGTCGTCGGAACGTCCCAGTCGTGTTACCCGATCTTTGCACCAGCCCACGCCCCGCTTGAGAGTGTCTGCTGTGGTCCCCAGTACCATGACATATATGTGCGCGGTGATAACCATATGAAGTCAAGCGTTAACAGTAGTTTCAGTGAACTGAATTAGGCGAACGAATGGACAGAATCAGCGAATTTTCCTTTCCTACTGATGGAAAGGTAGCAGCATCAGCGGAGGTCCGAGAAAATATCACCTCCGCTGGCGTGCAATAAGGGGTGCGCGGCGGAAACTCGGGCCAGCAGTCGGTGGCGTTACCACCGGTCCAGTGGCGTTTCGCCGTCGGTCAGCGTCCCGGCGATGCCGGCTCCGAACGCGTACGCGACCCGCTGGGTGCCGCCCTGGAGGCGACGAGTGAGACCGCGCTGTGGCTGAAACTCCTCGACTGAGATATCGGTTCCAAGCTGAGCTTCGAGTCGGTCGAGGACGTCCTCCCGCGTCCCGAGGTCGTCGACGAGCCCCATTTCGAGGGCCTCCGGCCCGAGATAGACGCGCGCCTCCGTCTCACGGACCGTCTCGGCGTCGATGTTTCGCCCGTCGGCGACCCCTTCGACGAACTGGTCGTAGTAGTCGTCGATGAGTCCCTGGAGGTACTCCCGTTCGTCGGCCTCCAGTTCCTTGAGCGGCATGCCGGCGTCCTTGTACTCGCCGGCGGTCAGTTGCTCGTACTCGATACCCAGCCGGTCGGCGAGGTCCGAGACGTTGACCCGCGAGCCGATAACGCCGATCGACCCCACGATAGAGCCGTCTCGTGCCCAGAGTTCGTCACAGCCGCTCGCGATTTCGTAGCCACCACTCGCACAGAGGTCTGTCGCATACGCGATGGTTGGGCCGTCGAAGCGCTCGGCGGCCAGCCGGATGTCCTGACTCGGGACAATTTCCCCGCCTGGCGTGTTCAATTTTACCAGGAGTGCATCGGCTCCCCGGTCGGCATCGGCTCGTTCGATTTGCTCGACGATGTCGTCAGCCGAGGCACCGATTGGTGCGTTGGCGAGGCCACCGCCGCTGTCCCGAGAGATCGGTCCCTCGACGGCGACCTCTGCGACGTTGTACCCCGGGAAGACAGACCCCGCAAGATTGCTCGCGACTCGGAGTGCGACCAGCCCGACAGCGCCAACGAGCAGGATACCGAGCAGGTCAGTCAGCGACGTCGGGTACTCGACGAAGACTGTCCATCCGGCGATGAGCGCCACGGCGGCGACGACGAGGAGTATCAGAAGCCGACCGAGCGTATCCAGAATGCGCATACCGACTGCTGGGCCGCAGCGATGGTGAATGTTACTCACTCGCTCTGGTCTGCCGAACTCGCCGCGCTATCCGACGCAGAATGCTGGTCGTTCGACGCGGGTGGATTCGTCTCCACCGACTGGGTCGTGTCGTCAAGTGCATCGTCAGCCACAGAACGGTCCCCCAGCGAGAGTGGTTCGTCTGGGGACGGCGGCGTGTAGACGTAGGTGCGGTTCTCGCCAAACAGGAAGAACGCGTCGCGATCGGTCACTTCGAGGACGCGCCCATCGGTATCGATAGCGATGTCGACGAGGTCCTCGAGTGACTCGACTTCGACGGTCGAATCGGGCACCTCAGTCTCGGGGATTCGAACGGTCGAAATCCAGTCATCGAACTCGTTGCGTGCGCTTCGGTACGCCAGCCACTCGCGTTCAGTGTCGGAAACAGAGAGCATCCCGGTGTATCGTCCACCGACACAGCAGAGTGCGGCCGCGAGACCCACCACCAGCAACAGCGGCCCGCCGTACGACCGCAGTGGCCCCGGCTGGACCGGTTCAGTCACCTGTTCGGACTGGTTTCCGGAGTGGACGACTGGCCCGTCAGCGCCGACTTCGTAGACGCTATCGGTCGGCGTAATCGGTAACTGGTAGGTTCGGGTCCGGTCGACGGGTTCGCCGTTGCGCGTCCCCGAGAGCGTCAGTTCGGTTTCGAGATACAGTTCTTTCGTTCCCGGCGTCCCACCGAACTGGGCGTCGACTTCGTCGAGTCGCTGTTCGGCAGCGCTGACGTTCACCGAGAACGGCACACGGAGACGGTCCCCGGACGACAGCGTCGCCGTTCTGTTTGCGAGTGGCGAGTCGAGTCGCCAGTATTCAGTTGCCGCACCGTCCTCCACGTCCTCCACGGAGCGGAATACGAGCCTCGTCGTGGCGCTGCTCGTCAGATTACCGCCGTCACGGGCGGTGTAGGTGTACACGAACGCGCCGTCGAGTCGCGGCGTCAGGTCCCGGAAGTACGTGCTCCGGTTGTGGAGGCGGTCCCCCTCGTCGTAGACCGCAGTGTCGTTGACGACGGCCGCGTTGTGAGTGAACGCTCCGCTCGACTCCCAGACGGTCGTCTGGTGTTCCTCGGTCCGCGTCTCGGTCTCCCCGTAGGCACCCATCGTGAGATAGCCGCCCGCCAGTGCGATAACGAGCGCCACGACGACGAGAGCCATGAGAGACTCGTCGAGAAGGGCCCGAAGCCGAACCCACCGCGGTGTATCACGCATGGTTCCCGAATACAACCTGTCCGTATAAATGTATATTGGCCTGAATATTTAGAGTGAATGGTACAAACAACCTAACGATATCTGGAGTAGAGACGAGTGAGCCGGGATGGCGTCTCGCGCGACCGCGACCGGATTCGACCGGTTCCGAGGAGTCGTACCCCGACGAGGTAAAACGGCACGACGATGAGCGCGTCGATGGCGACGACCGGGAGCCAGGGATGGATGCCGTAGAGCGTGCGAATCATCGACGGTGGCAGGACCGCGAGATATCGATGCTCGACGACGTACCGCCGATACGCGCCGGTCTCCGGCGGCGCAGACAGCGTCAGCGTCGTGTTCTCGACAGACTGTGACCCGACCCGGAGTTCACGCGGCTGCACGTCGACGCCATCACCTCTGGGTTCGAGATACGTGACAACAGGAACCAGCCCGCTGTTCCCGACAGTGTAGTTCGTCGACATACTGGTGCCCTGTTCGAGGACGAACGGACTATCGGACTCGAACTCGGCGCTGACGATGGTGTACTCCTGACTCCCCGCTGGTGCTGCCATCGCCGCCGTCGCTGCGAGCGCCAGTCCAAGTGCCATTGCCGCGACCAGCAGTCGCGTGCTCGTCCCCGTGTCGCGCCCGCGGTCGCGCTCGCGCTGCTCCCCGTCAGAGAGGTATAAATCGAGGATATAGAGAACAATCGTCGCACCGAGCAGGAGGTAGGTCAGCCCCTGCAACCCGAGCAGCGACCGCGTGCCGAACAGGCCGGCGAGTCGCACCTGAAGTGTCTGAATCGATCCCTGTAGCATCTGGATGGCGGTCCCGAGATGCGGGATGGTGAGAACGCTGCCGCCGGGTTGCCAGGCGACGGCGACGATTTGCTCCGATCGGACCGGCGGTTCGTTGTCGTCCTGGTCGGTGAACGGATTCGCGTCACCTTGCGTGATGTAGCCCCGCTCAGTCTCCTCGACGACGCGGTGGGTCGTCAGCCCGCCGCCCTGAATCTCTTGGGCACGGAAGGTGACGACATCACCCGTCTCGACCTCACCGGCGATTGCGGGCGGGACAGCCACGAAGCCATCGCCCGCGTTCATCGTCGGTTCCATGCTCCCCGTCTCGACGTAGCTCAGCAAGATTGGCTGGCCGAGCAGGTTCCCGACGACGAGCGAGACGGCGACGAGAACGACCGCGAGCGTGAGAGCGAGACGGAGATAGCGTCGAAGAGACATGGCAGGAAATCGTACGCGAATCAAAACATCATCCGCTGACAAAAAATGCTCGGTCGTTGCAGGCATATCGCGTCGGTATCCGGATTCGGCGACGGCGTTCGGGTACTTCGTAGGATAGACGTACCAGTGTCCTCGTCCTCAGGAAGGAGGTCTCTGCGTGCAAATATCGGGTTGGATAATCGATTCAGTCTCCGCTTGAGGACGTTCACGCACCTCAATACAAGATGGAAAGTGGACGAAATCCCGATAGAGCAATGGCTACTACAGATTCAACGGAACCGGTTGACGTCTCGTCACTCCAGGACCACCTCTCGAAAGCGCTCGACTGTGCAGAAAGCAAGCCTGCAAAGTATCACCTCCGGGAAGCGTATCAGAAAGTGGTTATTCTGGAAGAAGGGAAGTAACCGATCCGGGTTGTCGTGACTGGCAACGGCGTCCTCCCGTATCACACATATGATCAGTCGTGTGCTTCGACGGGAACATCAATGAGTTAGAAGTACTCAACGTTGTTGGAGACGATCGTCGCACCGAGTTCGGACGCCGCATCAACAATAATAGCGTCGCCCGAGAGCGCGTTAATTCGGTCCTGTTCGATAGATCCATCACGATACAGTCGCGATTCGATCTCCGAGATTCCCAGGCGAGATTCGGAGTGATCAGCTTAACGAACATAACCGTCTGAAAGAGAACGGGAAGACGTAACAGAATATTTAAATCATCCGAGTGAGGGCCGATCTAATTACCGCCGGGGCCCTCTGCCTTGATTGTGAGTGACCCGGTAAGATCATCGTCGGTGGTTGCCAGGGAGCCGGTCGTGTTGACCTCAACGACCACGTACACCTCCTGCCCCGACTCGAAATCGACGGGACCAGAGGTGGGCAGATTTTTCGACACTGGGATTGGAGTTCCTAGTGCGTTGTTTGGCGCTCTTATATCAGCCCAGTAACCGTCAGGGTCGCCCGATCCGAGAGTGTGGAATTTGATGAACGATTCGTTGGAATAGGTGGTGCTATTATCAACCCAACTGTCGTCCTCCAGTTCGTATTCCAGAATAAGGTCGTCGTAGTCCTGCGAATCGTTGTTGACTATCTTGAAGGCGTAATTGGATGCGGGATCGTCTGGATCCCCCCAAGTGTATTGAGAATTGATGTTAACACCTTCTCCTCCCGGCCCCTCAAGATCGATAACGAGTTCGCCATCATCATTGATCTCGATATTTTGATGATCACCGGCCATCAATCCGATTAAACCCTCCTCGTCGTTAACGACATCAACAGTGACTGAGCGAGACGCTGAGGCAGTCGTAAACGCACCAGTACCCATTGCAGCTGCCCCGCCGGCAGCGAGCGATCCCATTCCGATCAGGAATTTTCGTCGTTGCATAGTTGTTCACCGCGCGCCGTGCTGCGGCGCGCTTACTCAGGAGATGGATTGCTACCATGATTGTATTCAGCCGCGTGAGATGGGTCTCCAGGCCCGTGAAGCTGGTTCACGCGAGTCCAGAACTACCGTTCGGAGTCGCCGAAAAATATCAGGCACAGTCTGAAGACGGACCGGAATCAACGTAGACCCGACATAACAAACAATTCGGTTATACGTTCTACCATTGACAACTCCATAACAAGACGATACGCGACGTAAATCGATATTGGCAGTTTCAGAGAGTAATAGAACCGTTTTCGACGGTTGCACCACTGTTCAAAGAGTGCCTGAAATACATCTCGGACCCGTTGAACCGTGAAATGAGCTGAAAGTAAAGCAATTCCAACAGTGAAAGATGTGGGGTGTTTTATACAATTACGAGACAAGTACGTGGCAAGGGGAGAAGGCTTGGCACAAGTTCAACAGCAGTCAGCAGCGGTACCCGAACCGAAAACAGACGAATCGGAGACGAGCATCTCCAGAGACACGATGTACAAGATGCTCGCCAACCAGCGGCGGCGCTACACGATTCACTATCTCAAAGAACACGACGGAACAGTCCCACTCGGTCTGCTCGCCGAGCAGGTCAGCGCGTGGGAACACGACACGAGTCTCGACCAGATTACCTCGAACGAACGAAAGGCCGTCTACACGGCCCTCCAGCAGCGGCACCTGCCGAAGCTGGACGACGCAGGCATCGTCGAGTTCGACAAACGCGCGGGCACGGTCGAACCAACGGACTCACTGCGGAACATCGATATCTACGCCGAAGTCGTCGAAGAAGGAGAGTTCCCGTGGAGTCAGTACTATCTGGGACTATCGACGATTACGCTGGCGTTGATGGCCGCGGTCTGGGCGAACGCCTATCCGCTCGCGGCCCTGCCCGATATCGCCTGGGGAGTCTTCTGTGCGGTTTCGTTTACCGTCTCTGCAATCGTCCACGTCGTGATGAACCGAGAGATGAAACTTGGGGGCTCACCAGAACCACCAGCGAAACCGGGTGACCAGTAATGGGACGACGCAGGCAGATCGCACTGCTTGGGCTCGCTGTCGCCAGCCTCATGCTGGCGACCGGTAGCGGTGCGTTCACTTCAACGTCTGCAGACCGAGGCGTGTCAGTGTCAGTAGTCGAAGACGACAGAGCCTATCTTAGCCACTCGTGGCACGAACTAGATCGATGTGGCAATCAAGATCTCGTGACAATCACGAACCGTTTCAGTACCACACTAACAGAGGTCAATGTTACAGTTGTAGACTCCGAGGGAGTTACTCCAGAGATCAATAACGAGCCAGAACAGCTTGGCCCGGGAGAGTCAGCAACTGTCAAAATTAATCCACACGCACCTGAGAATGCAAGCCAAGAGATAGAACGGTCTGTCACCGTTACAATCGAAGCAGAAGGTCCCGCGTCTGTCGAAATCGGACAGGAACAACTGGAGGTGAACTGTCCAACACGTAACAGTTCCGGGAACTAAGAATCAAAAACCGATGAACCGAACAGTCCTGTCCCTCGTCACAATCAGTCTGGCGGGGACGCTCCTCGTCTCGACGGGGGCAGTGCCGCTGTTCGACGGGCAAACGGACCGGATTGCCGACGATGTCGAACTCGCGCCGAGCGACGGCCCCAACGGCGAGTACGCCTACCTCGACGGCGACGGTGAACTCGTCGTCGACATTTCTGCGGCGAATTCCAACCTGGACAGCGAGGGCGTCAATCCAAACAGCATCACGGCCATCGACGACGTGTTTCGCGTCCGCTACAACGGTTCCCGGTACGCGAACGTCTGGCTGACCCACGAATCAGACGCAGTCACGTTCTACGCCCGCGGCGACGCTATCGAGTCACAGTCATCGAGCGTTACCCTCAGTCCGAACGAATCCGTTTCGGTTGGACTGGGCGTCGACACGACCGGTGAGAGGGCAGACGGTTTCGTCGACGACATCACTGTGCACGCGTCCGTCGCCGAACCCGAAGAAGTGACTGACAGCGCCGGTAACTCCGATTCCAGCAATTCCAGTGAGACGCTCTCTGTGAACGAGATCTCGCAGAACTCTACCCCCCGCATCATCGTGAACGTCACCGAACCGCACAGTGGCGAGCGACACGTCGTCGTCGAGAACCTGCGGTCCAGCGCCGTGGTCGACATCGACCTCGGCCGGTTGCCAATCGTCGGCAACAACGTGACGCTTGACGGCATCCGGTTCGTCTCGACGACGACCGGCGATGCGAACTTCACGTTCACACAGCAGTCGTCACCACCGGCCCCAATCGAGCCGATTGCACTCGACGGCATCGAGCCGAAGGGCTATTTCACCCTCAATCACAGCATCGACGGTCGTGATGTCGAGAGCGTCTCGCTCCGGTTTAGCGCGAACAGTTCCTACCTCGCGGAGAACGGTATCGCCCCCGACGATGTGCGCCTCCTGCGGCACGGGACCGATGGCTGGGAGACGCTGGACACCACCCGCGCTGTCGGGAGTCCCGGCCGCCTCCACTTCGTCGCGGACTCACCGGGCCTATCGACGTTCGCAGTCGGTGTTCGAACGCCCCAGTTCGTGACAACGCAGGTATCCGTGTCTCCGACATCGATACAGTCAGGCGAGACAGCGTCCGTCACGGCAGTGCTCAAAAACCGCGGGAGCGTGCCCGGGGAGAAGACTGTGACTCTCACGAGAGACGGAGTGACGAGACAGACCCAGACGGTCAGTCTCGCTCCCGGCCAGCAGACGACAGTCCAGTTCGACAAGCGCCCGTCCACGGCTGGTACCTACGACTATGCTGTCGACGGTATCCCCGCGGGGACGCTAGTCGTCGAGAATCAATCAGCGACGCCAGACACCACCCAGACTCCGACACCGTCCGATACCGCGGACTCGACCGGACAACCACCGGATGAGACCGTTCCAGTCGGCAACGAGGCGGCCGGCTTCGACAGCACGGCACTGCTGGTCATCGCCGCCATCCTCGCCGTCGTCGGCGGCACAGCGCTGCTCCGCCGCTCCAGCTACTGGTAGCGCCGACCGGGTCAGTCCGTGACCTGGACCTCCAGTTCCGCCGCGACGAACGGGACCAGAAATCCGAGGGAGTAACCGAGGAGGTGGACGTAGAGGTTCACCGAACTGTCAGTGAGTCGCGGGTCGGTCGGGAAGGCGACGAACGGCAGCCCGAACACGAGGACGAGCGCGACGACGCCCAGTTCGAAATAGCCCGAGTCGGTGGCAGCAGCCCGGATTTTTTCCAGGAGACCCGGGCCCTGGTTGAAGGCCGAGACGGCGTACAGGAGTGCCGAGAGCAGCGTCGCAGCGACGAGCCCACTCGTTCCGAGAAAGACAGTCGCGTTCTCTGCGACGACAGACTGGACACTCAACACCGCGATAATGCCGAGCGTGAGAAAAAACAGCACGGGCGCAACCGCGGCACGCGGCCCGATATCGAACCGTCTCTCCGCGTACTCAGCGAGTGACAGGGGGAGGTAGCCGGCAAACGCCATCACGACACCGGAAAAGCCAAACCCGACCGAGCTTCGCACCACCGAGAGGTTCAGATACGAGAGCAGCGCCGGAAGGACGAGCACGAAATTGAGAAAGACCACGTAGAACTGGCGACGGTGGCCGCTGGCAACCGCGAGCGCGAAGACGACGGACACGACGACTGTGTAGGTTGCGAGATTGACGAACAGGTGGAGTCGATCGAAGTGGACAAACGCCGACGCGAACGCCGCCGAGAACGAGGGGTCGGTGTACTCGAAGACCAGCGAGCGACGAACCGCGGCCGGCGAGACGAACACCGAGAGCAGGACGAGCGGAACCGACGCCAGCAAGGCAACATCGTAGAACCGCATTCGCTGGCGGACCGTTTCAACGAGCCCGGCCGAATGCGTCTCTCCGGTCATGATTCAGTCAGAACTCGCCACAACCGCGTTCGATACGCCCCCGACTCCACGGGTTTCGACGCGATTTCAACGCGCTCATGTATGCGTGAAAATACAGATATAACTTAAACTTGTACGTTGCTCCATCGGCGACGACTGGTGGACCTGCCGGTCTCGGTGGGCGTGAACGGCGTCAGTAGAAACAGATCAGCAGATATTCAGAGCAGGCCGGTCTTCTGCAGCTTCATCAGGTCCTCGGTGTCGAGGGTTTCGCCTTCCTTGAACTTCTGGTAGATTTCCTCGGCTTCCTCGCGAGCGGCCTCTTCTTTCTCTTCGCGGGCTTCGCGCTCGGCCTCTTCCTCTTTCTTGTCGAGTTCGCGCAGGCGCTTCTGGACGCGGACGAAGTCCTCGTGGTGGCGGTCTGCGGCTTCCTGGGCGTCGACGAACTCCTCGTGTTTCTCGTCGGCTTCGTCACGGATTTCGTCGGCCTCGCGGTAGGCCTCGATCATCTGGTTGTGGTGTTTCTGGGCCTCGTCAGCCAGCTCCGTAACCTTCTGGTGGTGTGTCGAGGCTTCCGCGCGAACCTCTTCGGCCTCCTCCTTGATTTCTTCGAGGTCGGCGTTCTGGTCGAGTTTCTCCTTTTTGCTCTGGAGTTTCTCGCGCTTGTTCTCGATTTTCTCGATGAGTTCGCGCTCTTCCTCGGGGCCGAGCACTTCGGTCTGCTGTTTGAACTCGAGGTCTTCGATTTCCTCTTCGAGGTCCTCGATGGATTTGCCCTCGTCGAGTTTGAGGTCGTTTTTGAGTTGCTCGACTTCGTCGAACAGCTCGTTTGCCTTCGCGTTGAGCTCGTTGCGCTTCTCCTTGTGCTCCTGGACCTCCTCGTTGAGCTCGTCGCGCTTCTCGCGGTGCTCCTGGGCTTCGTCGACCTTCTCGCGCGTTTTGGCGTTCAGGTCGTCGCGGTCCGAGGCGCGCTCGGATGCGAGCTGGTTGAGTTCGTTTCGTCGATCTCGAAGTTTCCCGGCGAGCTTGATGAGTTCGCCTTTGGAGTTCTCTTCGAGGTCTTCGTCTGTCAGTTCTACGTTCTTTGATTCGTCTATCGAGTCTACCATGTTTAGTCCTCTATGCCATCCCCGTTGCGGCTGTGGCAGTCGACACCCGGTGACTGGCGGCTGTAGCGTCGCCACCCGACGGCAAACGACCGGAAACACCGGTCATGCCAGTCTCGGTTGGCTGACGCCGACAACAAGATTTCCCTGTCATACTGGGCAATAGCACGATACTGCCGGAACGCCGCAACGTTCTGGTGACTACTCCTATTGTCGATGGGCGCTTAAATATTCCGGTCCCTGAAACCCCTGTCTCTGTGTACCACACGCCACAGAACGCCGGTTTGGCTCTCGAAACAGGCCGGTCACAGGTCGTAGCTGTTCTCGACAGTCCCGCCCGACGCCGCGAGGGTCAGTGTGACCGAGTCGGCCCCACTCGGAATTGCGATATCGTCACGCCAGCGACCGATACCATTGACCGTAATCTCCCGTTCGCCACGCTCGTCACCCGCTTCCCACGAGACGGTCGCCGACAGCGGTTTGGGCCCATCGTTTCGAACGACGACTTCCCGGGTACCGGTCCCGGGATTCAGGAGAAATACCTGTGCCGGCTGGAACGCCGCAGCGAGTGTTTCCTGTGCGACCTTTGGGTCGCCGTCGACATCGTAGATACCCATCCCGGCGGCGTCAGTGTCCCGGAGCGTCGCAGCGATGGTTCCCAACCCACGACAGCGGGCACGCTCCGCGACGGTCCGCAGTGTCTCGGCCTGGTAGGACTGGGACGCGTCGACGACGTCGGACGAGTCCGACGAGCCACCACTCGTGGTACTCGCAGAGACACCCGCGTCGACGTACCGGGCGTGTTTCTCGTGCTCGAAGCCCGCGGCCGTGTCGACATCCTCGGCCAGCGATCCGGCACCAAAACTGGCGAGGATATCCGTCGGGTACCGGTCAAGAAGCGCCTCGATGCTCGCTGCGGTGCCGTAGTCCCACCCGGGGTAGTACGCCGCAGCATCGTGATCGATTCCCGGTTCACCGACGACGGGGAACACAGCGAGAGCGTCGGGAACGGCGTCGGCAACCGCGTCGGCGTCGCTGCGGTCGTAGCTGTTGCGCCAGCCCCGCCAGCGCAGGCGCAGCCCGTCGAAGAGGCCGCCGCCGAGACCGTCTGCGAAGGCGTCGGTCGGTTCGTCGTGGACGGCGACGGCCGCGAGACTCGGATGCTGTCCGTAGGTGCTGGCGAGCGCCCTCGCGAGAGACTGGCCGCGCCCGGCGTCGAAGTCGCCGGGACCGGTCAGCGGGAGGTCCTGCCAGACGAGCATCCCGCGTTCGTCGCAGGCCTCGTACATCTCTCTCGGAAGCGCGTGGGCGCGAGCACGGACGAGGTTCGCGTTGGTCTCGATAGCGCGGTCGATATCTTCGGGGTCGTCGGTCAGCGTCGTCACTCCACGAATCGGGACCGCCTGGCCGTTGACGACCAGCCGGTTCTCGTCGTGGGCAACCTCGCGGATACCCGTCGTGACCGAGTGCTCGCTGTTTCCCAGTTTCGCCGTGAGTCGATAGCGGTTCTGTTGGCCGAACTCTCTGGGCCACCACAGCGACGGGTCGTGAACGTCGATCGTGTGCTCGACGGTGGTCTTGCCCGGGCCGCTGGTCTCGACGCGCCCGCGGTCCATCATGCCGCGGGTCTTGAGGTCGCCCTCGGGTTTGAGCGAGTAGGTGATGCGGTCCTCGATCGGGTCCTCGGAGACGACGGTCGTCCGGACGTGGAGAACCGCCCCGTCATCGGTGACTTCAGGACGGACACGCATGCGGTCGACGTAGGGGAGCGGGTGACTCTCGACGGTCGCATCCCACCAGATACCGGGGACAGCATCGGCGTCGGGCACGGCGTCGGTGTCGTGGATGCCACCGAATCGGTCCCGGGGGGCATGGCAGGTGACCGAGAGTTCGTTCTCCTCGTAGGGCAAGAGCGGAATTCGGAGTGGCTCGAAGTAGGCGTCGTGTTTGGCGGTGCCCTCGCCGTCGAGACGCTCGCCGGTCACGTCGACTTCGGCGTGAGCGTAGAGACCGCGCAACTCGACGACAGCGGCGTCGTCGCTCGGTCCGCGCGGGTCGTCGAACCTCGTCACGTACGTCACGCCGTCGGCCCCGGCGAAGGCCGCTGGCTTGCCCGGCACCGACACCGACCGTTCGTCGGACCCACCGACCGCCGTTGCGCGCCACTCCTCGAACATACACACTCGGGCGTTCGCCGCCCCCATTACTGTTACCCTACCCGACCGACACAGCGCCAGACCGGTGCAGGCCGGCACAGTGACACACCGACGCAGTCGGTTACTTTCACTTTCACTCCGCCCATGGCTCGGTTTAAGGTATGATGCCGACCATCCTTCGAGTATGCTCGACGAACTCGCCTGCACGTGCGACGCAGAGGGCTGTACGCGGACGCTCACCGACGCTGACTGTATGCTCGTCTACCGGACGGAGGCGGGCGAGCGCCGCGCCTACGAGTGTGCGTGCGGCGAAGTGACGGTGACGGTCCACCGATAGCGACAGCGGTTTCACCGCCCGAACCGTCCCGTAGCGTATGACATCGGGCGCGTGGATCAGTCTCTTCTCGGGCGGCAAGGACTCCTCGTGGGCACTCTATCAGGCACTCCAGCGGGACCTCCCCGTCGAGCGACTCGTCACCGTCCACCCGGCGGGCGACTCCTACATGTACCACGTCCCCGCGACGGAGCTTGCGACCCTCGCCGCCGAGAGCATCGGCGTTCCGCTCGTCGACGTGCATCCGGACGACTTCGGTGCCGACGACGTGCCCGACGCGGGCGTCCAGGGGGACGAGGAACTCAAGCCGCTCGAAGCAGCTCTTGAGGGGCTGGCAGCCGAACTCGACGGCGGGATTGCCGGCCTGACCGCCGGCGCGGTCGAAAGCGAGTACCAGACCAGTCGCATCGAGGCGATGGCCGACCGACTCGACGCAGACCTCTTTGCGCCGCTGTGGCGGCGCGACCCCGTTGCGCTCGCCGAGGAGATGCTCGATACCGGCTTCGAGATTACCATCATCCAGGTCGCCGCCGCCGGGCTGGACGAGTCCTGGCTCGGGCGGACGCTGGATGCCGACGCGCTTGCGGAATTGCAGCAACTCAACGAGGAATACGGGGTACACGTCCTCGGCGAAGGCGGCGAGTTCGAGACGTTCGTCACCGACGGCCCCCACATGGGCCACCGAATCGAACTCGACTACACGACCGAGTGGGACGGCACCCGCGGCACGGTCACCGTCGAAGATGCGCGACTCGACAGGTGACGGCCTGACGCGTCTCCGCGAACGGTCGCGTGCGATGCAAACGGAGACGACTACTCCGCTACCATGGGCACTAATGGTCAGCGGACAGATGATCATATCAATCATGATAACTGGAGAGATATTTTTATCATCTATTACGCCGATATTTGGGATGCTGGCATCAGACTGGTGCCAAGACCCCCTACCCCCCTTTCCCCCTTTTGACTGGGCCTGTCGCGACAGTGTCGTTCAACGAGGAGTGCAGACCACTACTATTCAGGATCACCAGTGTTTCGATATCATCAGCCGACATAACTAGCATCAGTTGTGATATCTGACGAGAGTTATCCCTGCCAATACCCACCACAACCAATAGAACTATATGCTGGTGTGGTATACCATATCATGTATGGCCTCCGCCCCGAGCAGCAACGACATGTTCGACGAGTTTCTCTCCCAGCGTGGCCACGAGACGGACGAGATCGGTTGGGAGGAAAGCTACAACAAAAAGCAGTGTCCGGACTGTGGCGGACTTCACGAGGAGGGAGCTACAGAGTGCTCGGTCTGTGGCTGGACACCGGTATAAACTGACGAGTCGCTGTTTTTTCGGCGCAAGTGCTCGCGTGACACTACCGTCGGTAGCCCAGCATCTATCGTACTCACCGAACGGAAACGAGGGGGGATCAGTGGGTGTTACACCGAATCGAGTGCGGCGTAGAGAAACAACCCAACTGCGAGGTGCTGATGCGCTGCGTCTTCGAGTAGCGACTCGGCGGCATCGTCGTCGTCGATGGAGTACTGTTTGGTCTGGACGAGGTCGTGCCGCGAGAGGGTGCCATCCGATTCGAGGTCGTGCAGCCGTGGGTATACGGTACCCGGACTCGGTTGCACGTCGAAGAGTTGCGCCACGTCCTCCATCAGTCCGCTCCCGTGCGTCCCGTCGTCGCGCAGTGCGATCAGCGCCACGAGAATCTCGTCTAGACTCTGCGTGAGTACCTCCTCGGCGACGTCGATGTCAGCGACGTCGTCGTCGAGCAGGTCCCCAGCGACCGACGACAGAACCTCCGCCGGCGTGTCGTCACACCGGCCGTCGCGCACACGCTCCAGCAATTGAGGGGTGACAGGGGGGGAACTGTCACGAGAGGGGTCAGTCTGTGCAACGTGCGGCGTCGCCTGAAGGTTGTCACCGGACATGGTTTGCGAGACGAGATCAGCAGCTAGTACTCTTGCGGGGACGACTATAACACCCCGAGCGCGTTTTCTGAGTCTGAAAGAACCCCACCGAAGCGGCAGCGATTCGTACGCGACTGAGCAGTCGAGCCGTCACTCGAAAACGCTTATAATCCGGGCCACAGAGAATCCAATAGTGGACGACCGAAGTATCGAGGAGATCCTGGACACGATCGGTGACCAGCACGCTCGCCACGTGCTCGCCGCGATCAGCCGCGACCCGAAATCGGCCAAGGAACTGGCCGAGGAGTGTGACATGTCGCTGCCGACGGTGTACCGTCGCATCGAGATGCTCTCGGAGTACGACCTCGTCACAGAGCATACGCTGGTCGCCGACGACGGAAATCACTACAAGGTCTACGAATCGAACTTCGAGAGTACGGTCATCTCGTTACAGGACGACGAGTACCACGTCCGAATCTACCGCGAGGAGAATCTCCCCGACCGCTTTAGCCAGTTGTGGGACGACCTCCACGCCGAGTGAGCAGGCAAAGAGGTAGCCACGTTTATTATACCGGTTGATGTACCACCGGTGAACAGATGGTCGACGTCGTACCAGTGGCCAGGGGGGTACTCGTACTCATGCGTTTTGTCGTGTTCGGACTGACACTCGGCATCACGCTCATCAGTTTCCAGGCGTACCAGAAGCGCCAGACTGCGCGACTCCAGTACGCGTTTCTCGGTTTTGCCTTCATCAGTATGGGCGTGGCAATCAGCAGCGTCATCACCCAGTTCGGCGCGAACACGGACCCACTGATAAATCTCTTCTTCCAGTTGTCCGAGACCATCCCCTTCATTATCGGCTTCAGCATGCTGTACGTCTCGTTGTACCGATAATTGAATTTCAAAACCATTAAGAACCATCTTGTGGCATGTGAGTCCGGGGCGTGGGACAAATGCCAGACTGTCAGAACTGTGGCGCATTCGTCACGAAAGATTACGCACGAGTATTCACACCGAACGACATGGACGAGCCGCGCGTCTGTCCCGAGTGCGAAGACATGATTCGGGACGGCAGCGACGTTCGCAAAGCCCGGTCACCGCGGCGGTCGTAGGAGACGCAGACACCGCCGTTCAGACGACCTGTCACCAGCGATAGCTGGCGGGTCGAAGTCGCTCCGTTTATGAACCAGCGGGCCCACTATAGTTGCAATGACTGACTCGACCACCCAGGTCGTCCGCCTGTTTGGTGGCCCGGGGAGCGGGAAGACGACGGCACTGCTCGACCGGGTAGAGCAACTACTCGAAGAGGAAGACGACATCGACGTTCGGGATATCCTCGTCGTCTCGTACACTCGCGCGGCCGCCGCGGAGATCCGCGAACGCCTCGCCGAACGACTCGATATGAGTCCACGTGCGCTGCGCGGGAACGTCTCGACGATGCACGCGAAAGCCTACGACCTGCTGAACCTCTCACGTGGCGACGTGGTCGGCGAGTCGGACAAAGAGGAGTTCTGCGACCAGTTCGGCATCGAGTACGAGGACGAGTACGAGGGGTCGCGCCGCCGCTCGGCGCGGTCGACGACGCTCGGCAACAAGGTCATCGCGACCAGTCAGTGGCTGCAGCGGACCACCCGCGACGTGGCCGACTGGTACGACGTGCCGTTCAAGTGGGACGACGAGGAGGTCCGTCTCCCGCCGGACATCGACGAGAACGCCCAGACGGGGAACAAGTACACCCCGACCTGGCCCAGCGACGACGACCGGCTCGACATCCCCGAAGCGATTCGCGCCTGGCGCAGTTACAAGGGCGACAACGGCCTCGTCGGCTTCGCGGACATGCTCGAACGCGTCGAGCAGCGCTCCCTGCTTCCGAACGTCGATTACCTGGTCATCGACGAGTTCCAAGACATCACGACGCTGCAGTATCGCGTCTACGAGGAGTGGCGACCCCACATGAATCGAGTGCTCATCGCCGGTGACGACGACCAGGTCGTCTACGCCTGGCAGGGTGCCGACCCGGACCTCCTGCTCGAAGAGGACGTCGACGACGACGTGATTCTCCCCAACTCCTACCGACTCCCCTCGCGCATTCTCAACGTCGTCAACCGGGAAGTCTCACACATCGAGAAACGGCAGGACAAGGACCTCGAGCCCCGCAAGGAGGGCGGCAGCGTCGAGGCGGCCCAGCACCCCTCGATGCTCGACGTGGTCCGGAACGTCCGCGGCACGATAGCCGAAACCGAAGACGACACCGTAATGGTGCTGTTCCGGGCGCGCTATCAGATGTTCCAGTTCATCGACGAGTTTATCGGTGAAGGCATTCCCTTCCAGTGTCTGACCGACCAGCGGATGTGGACCGACCGGCTGCAACAGTACGTCGAGGCCATCGAAGCACTGGACGCCGACAAACCGGTCGATGGCCTCCAGGCCCGACGTCTCGCGGACATGCTCGCCGATTCGGCGTTCGGCACCGGCGAGCGCGACGACCTCTTCGACGAACTCGACGACCGCGAGGAGGCGAGCGACGTCGAGGACATCGTCAACCTCGAAATCGAACCCGAGGTCATCAGGGAGTACGCACCGTTCGTGCCGGACCCACGCTCTGCGGCCGACATGCTCCGGAAGGTAACCAACTTCCAGGAGCGGACTGTTGGGGCCTACTTCACTGGCGACTACCGTGGGATGGTGAGCGACCGCGTGCGCGTCGGCACCATCCACTCCGCGAAGGGTCGCGAAGCCGACCACGTCTTCGTCGCCACCGACCTTACCGAGAAGGTCGTCGAGCAGATGGCCGCAACCGTCGAGCAGAACGGCCAGCACATTCCCGGCGACGGCGAGTTCACGAAACACACCTCACCGGTTCCGACGCTCACGGACAACGAACGCCGCGTGTTCTACGTCGGGATGAGCCGCGCCCGCGAGCGCCTCGTCCTGCTGGAGAACCTCGTCGACGGCGCACCGACGCTCCCGGTCGACGTGCTCCTGAACAACGAGCCGACCGGTACAGAGCTCGACCAGCTCCTGGCCGAGGCGGAAGAGCCCCTGCCCGCACAGGCCGACTGACGGCCGCCGTCGGATGCGGGACTCGTTACTCGTCGATAGTGCCGCCCGAGAGGAAGTGGCCGATTTTATCCCGGCTCGCGTCTGCGACTTTCGTAAATCGGACCACGCGATCGCCGTCCTCGTAGGTATCTTTCTCGATATCGAGATGTAATCCCACGGCGCGAAACCGGTTTAGAAGTGACTCTATCGTCGCGGGGTCGCCACGAACCGTGTGAGTGTCCCCGATAGACTCGCCCTGTTCGACGGCGCGGATGCTTTCGATCGCAGGGAGGAGGATAGCTTCGCCCATATCACGCGCACGCTGTCTGGCAGTGTCCTCGTCTTCGCCGAACTCGACGGACTGGAACGCCTCGCGGATGACCCTGGCGAACAGGAACTGCCGGCCGTAGTCGAACGGTTTGTCGAAGGCGTGTGCGAGGTCGGCGCGGTGAATCGCCGAGGTGGTGTACTTGACGGTCCGTCTGCCGTCGGCAGATTTGACGACGACGCCCTCGCGGCCCCGCTCGTCGAGGTCCGCGATAGCGTCGCGGATCGCATCGACGGCCGCGTCCGGCTCGTGGGTGCCAAACGCCGGGACTGCCGGCAGGTCGTAGGCGTCACAGCGCTCGCGCCGGCGGTCGACAGACACCGGGTCGCCAGTCTCCCGATTCCGGAGGTCGAACACCCTGAGAGCAGCCTCCTCGACTTCCTCGTAGTCGTGAGTCGTGTATGGGTTTTCGGGACCGATGAGCTCGCCACAGACGACCGTCTCGGGGTAGTCGTCGAAGAAGACATCGAGGGGGTACTCGGCAGCCAGACTCGTCGTAAAGGGGCAGACGTAGCCACTGCGGGTGAACGCGAGCACGTCGCCGTCGACGCGAGCGATGCGGACGTTGTAGCCGTTGAGTTTCTCCTCGATAGTGACTGGTCCCTCGAAGAAGTCCGGGATGCCGGGGTCCAGAACGAGCACGCGCGGTATCGAGGGAAAGCCACGGACGATGGCGTCACCGGTGACGACGGTCCCGCGCTCGACGCCGTGGCGCTCGTCGGGGAGGTAGAAGTACTCGCGGCCACGGTGGGTTGCCCGCTCGAAGTGCTCGGCGAGCTCGTCGTGGTCCGCATCGAAGACGACACTCAGATCGCGGTCCATGGTGGATACTGCGACGCTCAGTGCCAAAAGCGTGGTGTGGGACACCGGGCCGGAGAACCTTTCACGACGGGGACACAACCACCAGTATGGCCGAGTCACCGCTCAAACAGCGGTTCGTCCTCGATACGTCGCTGTTTCTGACACCGGAGATTCGCGGCGAGGACGAAACCGTCGAGGAGGCCTGTCTCGCACTGCTCGACCGCATCGCAGCGGCCCGGCTCGAACACGGCATCTCCTGTTACATGCCCCCCTCGATTTACGAGGAGCTGACGGTCATGCTGAAAGACCGGGATGTCGACGACGCCACTATCCAGAAACTCAACACCTGGGTCATCACGAAGAGTCCGGCCCACTACGAGGTGATGATTCCGGCGGAGATGGTCTACGAGTTCATCGACGAAATGTCCGAGCGGGTCAACCGCGGCCTGCGCGTCTCCGAGAAGGCAGTCCGGAAAACGGAACAGAAACACGGCGAGACCGTCGAGGACCACGACCACATCACCGACGTTGACCGCGTCATCTCGGATCTGCGCGACGAGTACCGCGACGCGCTCCGCCAGGGCGTGCTCGACTCCCGCGAGGACTTCGACCTGCTCATTCTCGCCCGCGAACTCGACGCCGGCGTCGTCACCGAGGACCGGGGCATCATCAACTGGGCGGAGGATTTCGGCCTGCGATATCTCCAGGGCCGGGACTTCCCCACGCTGCTCGACGAGTATCTCGCCGCGACCGAGACAGGTCGGTGGGTCGACCGGGACCGTTCGGCGCCGGGAATCGCCGACGAACCGCCGGAAGACGGCGAGTAGCCTACTCCTCCTCGTCGGGATCTTTCGCGACGCGGCCGGTGATCCGCTGGAGTGCCATCGCCGGCAGATCTTTCGGCGACGTGATGTACTCCCGACCCAGCACCATCACGACCGACAGGAGGAGGAAGCCAGCGCCGACGAGTACGTCGCCCTCGGTGAGTTTGAGGAGGCCGAAGAAGCCGACTGGAACGGCGAAGACGACGCTGCCGGCAAACTGGAGAAACTCGATGACGCCACGCGACATGGACGGGCGTAGCGCGTGGACGGGCAAAAAGTCGCCCATCGCATCGAAAGCGTTTGGCCGGTTCGACCCGAAGCGAGGGGTATGTTTACTGGTATCGTCGAGGAGACGGGCGAAGTGCTCGCAGTCGACGACGAGGAAGGCGGCCGCCGCCTCCGCATCGGCACCACGTTCGAGGGGCTCGAAGACGGCCAGTCCATCAGCGTCAGCGGCGTCTGCCTGACCGTCGAGGAGTTCGAAGACGGGGAGTGGTTCGCCGTCTTTCTCGCCGAAGAAACAGTCGCAAAGACGTATCTCGGAACGGTGAGCGCCGGCGACGAACTGAATCTCGAACGGGCGATGCCCGCCGAGGGTCGCTTCGACGGTCACTTCGTCCAGGGTCATGTCGACACCACGGCTGAGGTGCTCGACATCGAGCAAGTCGGGGACGACTGGTTCTACACGTTTTCCATCCCGACAGGACAGGACCAGTACATCGTCCCGAAAGGCTCGATTACCGTCGACGGCATCTCGCTGACCGTCGCCGACCTCGGCGACGAGGAATTTACCGTCGCTATCGTCCCCGAGACCTACGACGTGACGACGCTCTCGACCAAAGAGGTTGGTGACCCGGTCCATATAGAGGTCGACGTCATCGCGAAGTACGTCGAGAGCCTGGTCGACGAGGGTGCCGTCGAGAACATCGTCGGGCAGTAGTCACGGATCGAACTCGGTGAGTTCGCTCTGAAGCTCGTCTTCGTTGTCGGTGTGAGCTCGCTCGTAGACCGCCCGATACTTCGAGAGTTTTCGGCCGAGCAGAATGGCAAAGACGCCGTCGTAGGCGACGATGAACACCACGACAGCGGCGAAGTTCGAGAGGCCGAACGTCGTAGCGAGTACGTCGGGAACGTGTGAAACGAGAACGTTGTACCAGCCGTGGATGAAGATGGCGGCGAGCAGTCCCTTGATGACTATCGGGCCGGCGTACTCGCGATTGAACTTCGCCAGCCCGAGATAGTAGCCGGCAAACGCCGAGTAGATGACGTGGCCGGGACCGGCGAGTGCACGCTGGGTGGCGATCGACGTGCCCTGGGCGATGGTCGTGCTGAACCCGGCGGCGCTGTCGGTGTAGCGAGTGATGTAGACGGCGTTCTCGATGGTGGCAAAGCCGAGCCCGGCCATCGCGCCGTAGACGGCACCGACGACGACGGCGTTGAACGCCGGCTTGCGGTAGGCGTAGAGCCAGACGGCGAGCAGTTTCACGCACTCTTCGATTGGTGCGACGACGAACAGAAAGAGGGCAGCCAGCGCAATCTCGTAGTCGAGGTCGAACGCAAACAGCAAGGGGACGAACTGCTCAGCAACGGCGACGTTGAGCACGCCGGCAAAGCCCGCAAAGAGGAATCCGAGGACGAACGTGACCACGAGCAATCGGAGCGATTCTCTCGTCGTCACGTCGGCGTACCAGATGTACGCGGCGAGCAACAGCGCTGGCACTGCAGAGAGCGCGACGAACGCCCCGACCAGCGGGTCCGCGAGCGCGCCGAGACCACCGAGTGCGAACTGAGAGACGAGAATGAGCACAGCGAGGACGACGAGCATGATGCGTGCGGCGACACGCGAGGCCGAGTAGAATCGGTAGATGACCCGGTCGGGCAGCGACGCCGGCCGCCAGGTCGCGATATCCTGCAACTCCATCGACCCGTCGTCGCGCTGCTGAACCGGGTCCCGTCTGCCACTCATTTGACGGTACGTTGGCCGCGTCGCACCTAACGCTTTGCCCGCGCCGCCCTCTATGGTCGGTTTTTCCCGAGCAATGGCGCCAGATGATTAAGGCCCATTATATTATATATTGGAGAGGTTTAAATAGTGTGAGAATCCCACACACGATAATGACTCGCTACAGCGCAAGCCGGGGGATGATGTACACCGCGCCGCCGCCGACAGACGAGGAGACACCGACAGACGACATCGAAACAGAGAGCGCAGAGCCAGCAGCGGCCGACGACTAGTACTGCCGACAACGAGGCCTTTTTCGCCGTGAGTCACCCAGCAGAGAGTATGACGCTAACGGCGGGTGTCGTCGCAGTTCAGGGGGACGTCAGCGAGCACGCCGACGCCATCGAGCGCGCGGCACGGGCGCACGGACAGGAAAGCGAAGTGCTCGAAATCCGCGAGTCCGGGCTGATTCCCGACTGTGACGTACTGTTGTTGCCCGGTGGCGAGTCGACGACCATCTCGCGACTCCTCCAGCGGACGGGGATGGCCGAAGAGATAATCGACCACGTCGAAGCGGGCAAGCCGATGCTCGCGACCTGTGCGGGGCTCATCGTCGCCAGCATGGACGCCCAAGACGACCGTGTCGAGACGCTGAACGTGCTGGATGCGACCATCGAACGCAACGCCTTCGGCCGGCAGAAGGACAGTTTCGAGGCGCTGCTGGAGATCGCCGGACTCGACGAGCCGTTCCCGGCCGTGTTCATCCGCGCACCGGTCATCGATTCCGTGGGCGAGGACGTCGAGGTACTGGCGTCGGTCGACGACCGCCCGGTCGCAGTCAAACAGGGCCCCATCGTCGGCACCTCGTTTCATCCCGAACTGACCGACGATTCACGGATTCACGACCTGGCCTTCTTCGAGACAGTCGCCGTCGAGGAGAGCCAGCGGTAGCGACAGACACAAACCCGCCCCCGCCGACAACTCCGCCAATGAGCGACACCGACGAGATTCTCGACGAACTCTTCGCCGTCATCGAGGACCGCAAGGAAACCCTCCCAGAAGACTCCTACACCGCGTCGCTGTTCACCCACGAGAAGGGAGAGAACGCCGTCCTCGAAAAGTTGGGCGAAGAGACGACCGAACTACTGCTGGCGGCGAAAGACGACGACCACGAAGAAATCGCACACGAGTCTGCCGACATCGTCTATCACATGCTGGTCTTGCTCGCGATGAAAGATATGGATGTAGAGGATTTGCGGGCGGAGTTGGCGGAGCGACGGTAACCGTACCGACCGCGACCGATGGGAGCGGTCGGCATTTTTCCCCCAGGTTTTTGCCGGGAGTGGTACGTGACCGACGGGAACGTACCCGACCGGGAAAAAGGTGGTAGCGATGTGGAGGATTTGCGGGCGGAGTTGGCCGAGCGACGATAGCGCGGTTTAGCCGAGGATACCGCCGACTGCACCCCCAACTGCGCTGTCGAGTGCGAAGACGAACGCGATGACGAGAGCGACGACGAAGATGCCGGCACCACCGAGCAACCCACCGGCCGGACCGCCGGCAGCGAGTCCTAACGTTGCTCCGAACAGTCCAACGATGACCGCGAGAACAAGGCCATCGAGCGCACCAGCCAGCAGTCCGTGCCACGCGCCGCTGAGAATCCCGCCGCCGGCGAAGAGACCGGCCACGAAGCCAGCGATCAGTCCCGCGCCGACATGACCCACGACGGGGAGCGCGAACGCGAACAGTCCGGCGACGATACCGACGAGAAAGCCGAGCAGGACGGCACGCCAGTTGGTCATATAGTCTGTTGGCCGCCAAGCAGCAAGACGGTGTTGGCACGCTCCGAACTGTAACGAACGCCCTTTTACCCCCGGACCGTCTACCCGGGTGCAATGAGCCAGCCGTTCGAGGACCTCCCGACGATGCTCACTGCCGACGAGCTCGTCGACAAGGCCTTCTCCCGAGCCTCCCGCGCCGGCCGCGCCAAATCCGGGTTCGAGGCCCAGCAGTCGATGCTGATGACCGCCGCTAATATCGTCTCGGACAACCTGGAGAACGTCGTCACCGGGTGGCCGGACTTCGCCGAACTCGACCCCTTCTACTACGAACTCGCCGATGCCATCGGCAACGTCGACGAGATGCGCCAGCACCTCAGCGAACTGATGTGGGCCAGTCGGATGGCGACCGATATCCGCAAGGAGTACGAGAGCCGCCTGCAGGGCGACGTCGATACCGCCCGCAAACTCCGAAAGCAAGCGTTCGCCCGACTGGCCGACGTCGTCGAAGAGATCGAGCCCGACATCGACGCGCTCAAAGAGTCACGCGAGGAACTGCGAAAACTGCCCGACATCCGCCCAGACGAACCCACAATCGTCGTCGCGGGCTACCCGAACGTCGGCAAATCGACGTTCGTCAACGCCGTCACTCGTGCCAGCAACAAGACGGCCAGTTACCCCTTCACGACCACCGAGATTCGCGTCGGCCACGTCGAACGCGACCACATCCGCTATCAGCTGGTGGACACCCCAGGCCTGCTCGACAGGCCTCCGGAGGACCGCAACGAAATCGAATCGCAGGCCGTGAGCGCGCTCGAACACGCCGCCGACGCAGTACTCGTACTGGTCGATGCCAGCGGCGAGTGCGGCTATCCGCTCGCCGACCAGTTGGAGCTTCGCGACGACATCACCAGCCGCTTTTCGGCTCCCGTCCTGACTGTCTGTAACAAGTCCGACCGCTCGCGCGACGTGGAGGCCGACCACTACATGAGCGTCACCGAAGACGAGAACGTCGATGCCGTCCTCGCTGCTGCCATCGAGGCTGTCGGTTACGAACCGGAGTTTCCCTTCGACGAGTGACCGGCCGAACGTTTATCAGAAATTGGGCGACCAGCCCTGTGCGTGTCCTGACAGAGTAGGCGGGGCAGGACCGCGATAGTACGGCACAACTGTCCCGCACTCGACGCGTGCCGTCTGTTAGCCAGTCTCGGTCGTGACATACCGGACCTGTGTCTCGATATCTCGACCAGTAGTCTCTTCGACGCGTTCGTCGATATCGGGGGCTAGCCCCACAGCCGACTGCCCCGGTGGGATGCCGACAGTGACGATAATTCGTTGTGGTTCCTGGAACAGCGCTGTGTTGGTGTGTTCGACCTGAACGTTCAGGACAGTCATTTCGAGGTCTGTATTCTCGTTTGCCGCCGCAACAGCAGCCTCGGCATCCGTCGTCAGCTGTTCGGTCGTCGTCGCGCGCGTATAGGAGTCGTACGTGACACCACCGAGAAACGCCGAGAGGAGAATGATGGCCACGACGAGCGTCGCAATGCGCTTTATCATCGCCTGCCGTGCGTCACCTTGACGAAACCAGTGTTCGGGCCGGTAGCCGCTGTACCAGAGCACCACGAGCGCTGCAAGGTTGATAGAGAGGACGTTCACAAGCAACAGGACACCCGACCCAACCGCCACGAGCGGTGCGCCCCACGCGAGTCCGATCCCGACCGTTGCCGCCGGCGGGATAAGTGCGACGGCAATCATCACGCCGACCAGCGCCGTCGACACTCCGGACGTGAGACTCACGACACCCGCAACACCGGCACCGATAGCGACGACCAGTGACAGGAAATCCGGCGCGACGCGCTCACGTATCTCCGGGATGGTCGTCACGTCGGCCAGCGGTGGAATCAGATTGCTGTACCGGACGACGAGTGCGAACAGTGCTGCGGTGACGATCGCCAGCACGAGCCCGCCAATCTGAAGGCGAACACCCCGCGAAAAGAGGTCGTGGTCGTTGACCACGGTCCCAACGCTGGCGGCCATCGCCGGTCCAACAAGCGGCGCGATGACCATCGACCCGACCACGACTGCCGGCGAGTCGAGCAAGAGTCCCGCCGTCGCAATCAGCGCGCTCACCACAGTCATAACGACGTAAACATCGAGCGACGGTGCGAGGTTACTCGCTTCTGCGGTCAGTTCCTCGCGTGCGATACGGCCCTCGTCTTCCTCCTCGGCGTACTGTTTCTGTAACTCCTCGAAGCGCCGCGAGACGACAGTGTTCGCCTCGACGACGACAGTAAACGCGTCGTCGCCCAGCCCGGCTTCCCGGAGCGATCCCAGTATCGGCTCGACTGCGTTGGTCGGCAAGGGAAAGTACGCGACTGCGGCATACTCGCGGCCGCTGGTCTCGTCGGCGACCACATAATCGACCCCTTCGTCGTCGAGCGTCGACAGAATCGTCCGACGTTTACCCGACGGAATAGTGACCTGAACGAGTCGCACGTCCTCGTGGTCGGCGGGCGGAACAAAAGCACTTGTGTCATTCGCTCGCACTGGACGCAAACGCTTACTCCGCCGGACGGCGTGATTCAGGTGTGACCCACGACCGAATCCACGCACGCGAGCCAAGCCACCATCGCGAGCGCTGGACCGTCGGAACAGTCGAGCAGATCCGCCAGCAGGACGGGCACTGCGTTGTCACCGTCGAAAACGAGCAGGGAGACAGTGTCGACCTCACGGTCACCCTGGCGGTTCGGGACCTGTTCGTTGGGCGGCTGGACCTCGACGAGAACGACTCACCGATCGGTGAGCGGGTCTGGTATCGCAAACACGGCGACGGTAGCTGACAGAACCGCTGTGTCGGTCACGACCCAAACCGCGGAGGTTTTCGCCGTCGGCGGTCAATACGGGATATGTTCGACACGCGGCCGGACCGAGGGAACGAGGTCGTCCTCCTGGGGCGCTCAAACGTCGGTAAGTCCACGCTGATGCGCGAGCTGACCGGCCACACCTTCGACACCGGCCAGCGCCCCGGCGTCACCCGCCAGCCAAATCACTACGACTGGACCGGCCCCGACTTCGTCCTCACTGACCTCCCCGGCTTCGGCTTCATGAAAGGCGTCCCCGAAGAGGCCCGCGAGCAAATCAAGACCGACGTGGTGCAGTACATCGAGGCCAACGCCGAGCAGATCCTCGTTGGCATCCTCGTCCTCGACGGGAAAGCGGCCGTCGACATCATCGACCGCCACTCCGGCCCCGACGAGATTCCACACGACGTAGAACTGTTTCACTTTCTGCGCGACGTGGGGATTCCACCGGTCGTCGCCGTCAACAAGATGGACAAGGTCGACGACGAAGACGAACGCCTCGACGAGATCTGTGACCGCCTCGGCCTCGTCCCGCCGTGGAAGCAGTGGCAAGAGACCATCGCGCCAATCAGCGCCAAACGCGGGAATATCTCGGCGCTCAACGAAGCGGTTCGCCACCATCTCCACGAGGCGAACAAAGACGAACTGTTTCAGTTCTTCTGAACCACCTTTTTCAGCGTCGGGTCTCGCGCGCCGCTTCGCGGCGCAGCGGACCGCTCCTCGAAAAACGTGGGCGAAAAAGGCTGCTCGCGCTCGGTAGAGCGCTCGCAGATGCTATCGTAGTGCCCACCGCTACCGCACAGCAACGGCAGGCCTGCCCTTCCCCGTGAGCGCACGGTTCGCGGGCGCGAACACGTGCGCTCGGCCACGGCAACAGCGCTGTTGCTAAATTGCTTGATTTACAGAACCACAGCTACGAAGGCGCTCTCTCGACAGAACAGACCGGGTGGTCAGGCGACGTTGAAGCCCTTGTCCCGGAGGAAGTCCTCGACGCGGCCGGTGTGGTTGCCCTGGAGTTCTATCTGCCCGTCGTCGACAGTTCCCCCGCACGCGAACTTGGATTTCAGGTCAGACGACAGGCTGTCCATGTCGACATCGCTCGGGTCGAACCCCTCGATGATCGTTACCTCTTTGCCATAGCGGCGCTCGTCGATGCGGACGGTGATTTCCTGGGAGTCTTTGGCGACGTCCTCACAAACGCAAAGCTCCTCTGGCAGCCCGCACGTCGAGCAGACCTCAGACATGGTTCCTCGCAAGTTTTTGATGGTCACTTGGCAAGCTATAGCCGAGGACTTGTGGTGTACTCGCCTTGGATAGCGAGCAGACTTCCGACATTACAGTTCGCCGTACGAAATCAACCTATTAAACACTGTCGGGACCCCCAGCCGACGAGACCTCCGCTACGACCGACGCACGCGGGCAAGCAGGTCGATTGCCTCGTCGGCCATCGCCTCGGTTACCTCGTTCCCGTACCGCGTCCGCTCGTAGCGGTCGACCAGTTCCCGCGCTGCCGGGTCCGCATCGACCGCCTCGACGTATTCGCGGACAGTCTCGCCGGTCCGACGGGGCCGGTGGCGGCGTTCGAGAACGTACGCTAGCCGACGGTAAGCCGCCTCGATGTCGGTTTTCGGGTCGCGCCGCGGGAGGTAGCGAAGCCAGCCCCAGCGGTACACCCGGTCTGCCAGATTGCTCCGGCGGATACCCGCGGCGGCCCCCACGAGCGCTATCAGTCCGAGCACGAGCCGGTCGGTTGGAGGGAGGTCCGGCAGACCACCGCTTCTGTCGGTGTCGTCCTCGAACGGTGTGGGGTCGGAGAAGTTCTCCAGTGAGTCCTGGCTGTCGTTGTCCGGGGTCGGTGTCGTCGGTGTGGGTGTCGTCGGCGACGAATCCAGGCCGCTCGGCGTCGGAGTTGGTGTCGGGTCTTCGGACCGGTCGGTATCGACACCGTCGGTGTCATTGTCGCGCGCGTCGGCGAGCCGGTCCTCTTCAGCTGCTTGACGCGGTCCGGCCGGGGTCGGGTCGAATTTGGTCCAGCCCTCGCCCGGGAAGTACACTTCGACCCAGGCGTGAGAGTCGTATCCACGGACGACGTACTCGTTTTGATCGACCTGCTGGCCGGGCGTATATCCAACGGCGACGCGCGCCGGGATGTCCTGTGTCCGCAACATCACTGCCATCGTCGTTGCAAAGTAGGTGCAGTAGCCCCGGTCCATCTCGAAGAGAAACGAGTCGGCGACATCGCTGTCCGGTCGTGCCACGTCCAGCGAGTACTCCTTGTTCGCCTCAAGCCACTGTTCGACGCGGCGGGCGGCCGAATAGCGGTTGTCCGTCTCCCCGACAATAGCAGCAGCCCGCTCGCTCACCCGATCAGACGTGCTCGCTGGGAGCTGCGTGTAGCGGTTTTCGATGTGCTGTGGGTCGTCAGTTCCAGTGCCCGCAAGTTCCCGTGGGGTTGCACTCGGCACTGCGCTGAGGACCTCGTATCGGTCACCGGGCTCCAGTGTGTCCATCGGTGCGAGTCCGAACTCGCTCGTGACCTGCGTCGAGTCGGTCGGGCCGTCGACGGCAAGCGGTCGCCAGGCGGCCGGCATCACGCTGGCCGCAGACTCGACGCGAAACACCTGCCGCACGCGCGTCGATTCGCCCGGCGGACCGGGAAGGCGCGCGTCCTCGTAGGCGACTGGTTCACCGCTTCGCACCCAGCCGTCACCAGTGTACCGGTTGTAGCTGTCGACACGCCAGTAGTGCTGTGCCGACGCGGTGACCGTGAACCGAACTTTCGGCGAGAGTTCGAGAGAGCCTGCGAGTTCGAACTCCGAGTCCGCCGAGAGGAGGCTGGCCTCGATTGTCCCGCTCTGGTCCGCACTGGTATCGGGGTCGAACCCCAGTGGGAACCCAACGCTCCCGGGCACCACCGAGACGATCAGCGGCGTGACGACCATGATCGCGAGCGCGATTGCGACCGCTTCGACTGCACCCCTGGAGTGTTCCCGCCGATCGAGGTCACCGAATCCGAGCGCCGCCGCGGCGCCGACCACACCCAGCAGCGTCGTCGGGAGTCCGGCATCGCCGGTCAGTACGAAGTAGGTCAACATCCCACCGGCGACGGCGGTGGCGCTCGTATACCACCCGCGCACCCCCAGATACCACGTCACGAACACGGGCGTCGGCGTCACCGAGAGCGCCCACAGCGTCGACGCCTCGATCTCCAGTATCGACTTGCCGCTCAGCAGTTCGACGTTGCTCGCGAGGAGCGCACCGAGTTGCGGGTTGTCAGACAGCGCCCCGACGTAGAGAACCAGTCCAATAGCGAGCAAGACGGCGGCAAGCGAGAGTGCGAGCGTTACCCGCAACACGCGGGCGAACGCCGTCGCTGCAGCCAGGGTGCCGGCGACCAGCACATAGAATGTCGTGGGCTCTCCGGAGACGACGACGATACCGTGCAACACCGCGAGCAGCGAGACGAGGAGCGCCAGGAGCCCCGCGAGTGCGAGCACGCGCATCGGCCGCATGTCCGGTTGCACCCACGCGCTGATGCGGCCGAGCGAGCCGACGGTATCAGTACTCATACGGATACCTCCCCGACCGGTCGGCTGGTCGTTTGCAGGTCGTCGAAGCGCTCGGTGCGGTCGCCGACGTGAACCCGTGGATTCTCGCTCTCCGCGCGGATCGAGATATCGGTCTCGTCGTGAACGGGCGAGGGGACGGTGCCCGACCGAACACCGGCGAGGGCCCGAAGCAGGCTCTCCCTGTGTGCGGTCCCGGTGCCGGACGGGACGCGTTCGCCGGGGACGGTGAGTTCGACGCTCAGTCCAGCATCGAGTGCACCGAGTGCGAGCGTCGCCGCAGCCGAGGCCATCGCGTCGGCGTTCCCGGGGGTCGCATCGGCGACGATGTGGACCGACTCCGTTCGCTGTGCGGGCGCAAACTCCATGACGAGGAAGTCGTCGTACTTCGCACTGGACTTCCAGTGGACGTTCTTCAGCGGGTCACCGGACGCGTACTCGCGGAGGCGGTCGAACTCCTGGCGTTCGGCAGCCAGTTCGTCGGCAAACAGTTGCGATAAGCGCACGTCGTCGGTGGTCGTCACCGGCGGATAGACGACGATTTCCAGGTCGGCGTCGACATCGACGCGTCGGCTGACGAGTCCGAGCGGGTCCCGCTGTCGGACCGTCGGCGCGGCCAGCCGGTAGATACCACGGTCGGCGAGTGTCAGCACTCGCTCGAGTGAGTGCGGTGGCGTCACCGCCGCATCGATGGTGTCCGCTTCGATGCCGTCGGGCAGTGGTTGGACGAGCGTGACCAGCCCGCTACCGTTTACGTCGACGCGCAGTGTCCGCGTCTGGCCGGGGTAGCCAGACTGAAGAGAGCCGTAGGTGAGGCTTGGCTCCTCGGCGCGCCAGACGAGGAGTGCACCGACCGCGAGCGCAGCGAGGATGGGTGCGGCGATAGCGTTCAACGCCCGTGCGCCAGCGAGATACGCAGCCGTGTACGCGAGCGCGACGACGACGAGCGCGCCCCAGCCGCGACGAGTGAGTCTCATTCCGGGTCGACAGTAGCGAGTGCCGCCTCGACGACAGCGCTCGCGGTGTGGTCGGTCGCCGTTCGAATCCGGTGTGTCAGCACGGCCGGCGCCTCCGCTTTCACGTCGTCCGGGATGACGTAGGAGCGGCCAGCGAGGACCGCACGGGCTTGCGCTGCCTGGAGGAGCGCGATGGTGCCGCGCGGACTGACGCCGATCTGGGCGTTCTCGCGCGTGTGGATCGCCAGCCTGGTCGCGTAGGTCCGGAGCGGTTCGCTGACGGTAGTCCGTGCCGTCGCCTCGCGAGCGGCCCGGAGGTCGTCCAGCGTCGCGACCGAGGAGAGCGTCTCGATCGGGTGGTCGCCGACGACGCGACCGAGTAGCTCCGTCTCCTCGGCCTCGTCGGGGTAGCCCAGGTGGAGTTTCTTCATGAAGCGGTCGATTTCGGCCATCGGGAGGTCGTACGCGCGGTCACCCTCGACGGTGTTCTGTGTCGCGATAACGGTAAACGGACTGGGCAGACTGTGGGTCTCCCCGTCGACAGTAGCCTGGTTTTCCTCCATCGCTTCCAGCAGCGCACTCTGTGTCTTCGGTGGTGCGCGATTGATTTCGTCCCCGAGGACGACATTGGCGAAGATGGGGCCCTCACGGAACTCGAAGGTCTGGGTCTGCTGGTTGTAGATGTTGACGCCGGTCACGTCCGAGGGGAGGAGGTCGGGCGTGAACTGGACGCGCTTGAACGAGCCGTCAAAGGATTCGGCGACCGACCGAGCGAGCATCGTCTTTCCGACGCCGGGCACGTCTTCGAGGAGGACGTGTCCCCGACCCAGCAGTGCGGTCATGATGTGCTCGATTTCGTCGTGGTGGCCGACGATGACGCTCTCGACGTTGGCGATGACCTCGTCGACGACCGCGCTCGCGCGTTCGATAGCGCGCTCTGGCTGTACCTCCGGAGATTCTGTCTCGGTATCTGTCATAGGTGGCGAGGGACGACGGCGTGGCGGTGAGTGGCGACGGCAGCGGCCGTATCCAGTCGACACAACCGCTGTCTGTGGATCCGCGGCCGTGTCTCACAGCCCCGATTCGGTGAGCTATGACACACGTGATCACGAACCTTCATCAGGAGGACATTGCGGCCGAAGAGTAGTAAGGCTGCGGGTGAGTTCTACCACTCTTTGCACGTCGCACAGACCAGACCATCGGGGCCGTCCCAGACCCGGTGGACTGTCTCACCACAGGCGGCGCACGTGGTTCCCTCGGCGTCCCACCGCGACGTCGTCGTCGCGGGCTGGGCAGACTCGCTCTCGGTCGCATCTGAGCCGTCGGGTTCCTGCTGGGAACGCTCCGAGTCCGACATCGGTTCGTCTGCATCCGACGCCGGTTCGCGCACGTCAGATTCCGACTCGTCCACACCGGACGCCGTCTCCTCGCTGTCGTCACCGGAGAGAAAGTCGTCGAGCGAGGTATCGTCCATACCGACACAGTGTGCGCACGTCCCTTAGCGGTGTCGGAGAGCCCCATCCGGCACGCGTCGCCCGGATGGAAGCACACAAGTATCGTGGGGCAAAACACCCGGATATGTTCATCAGAGAGCTGTTCCAGAGCATTCTGGATATGCCCGGCAAGTTCGCCGACGTGGCGATGCACGACCCGCTCGGTGCACTCATGCTCGCCGTCGGTAGCGTGTTCGTCCTCCTGTCTGTCGGTTACTTCACGCTGCTCACGCTCGGATCCATCGCGGATCTCTTCACGCCAGAGCCCGGCGGACGGCCCCGCCAGCCAGGTCAATAGCCGTTTCCAGGTCCGGCCCCAGCGGTGACCCGACGACGATGCTGTCGGCCTCGGCCATCACTGCTTCTACCCGCGATTCGACCGTGTCGGGCGTGCCCGCGATACAGAACGCGTCGACCATCGCCGGCGTGACCAGCCCGAACGCCTCCCTGAACTCGCCGGCAGCAATCGTCTCGCCGATTTCACCCGCCAGTTCCCGATCCAGGTCGTGCCGGTCGAGCACCGGCGGGGGCGCGCTCCCAGCGATGAAGGCGACCGGCGGGCGCGCTGCCTCGCGTGCGTCGTCGGCGTCCTCGGCGATGCTGACGCTGGCGTAGGCGGCGAAGTCGAACTCCCCGCGCTCGTCGGGCCGGTCGTCGAGTCCCTCCTCGACACGGTCGCTCGCCCACGCGATGTCGAGGGGATGTGAACCGTTGAAGAGGACGCCGTCGGCGTACTTGGCCGCCATCCGGGTCATGTCTGGCCCCTGTGCGCCGACGTAGACCGGGAGCCGGCGGGCATCGTAGTTGAGGCCAGCATCAACAGCCTGGAAGGTGCCGTCGTGGTCGACGCGCTCGCCGTCCCAGAGGCGGCGCGCGACCTGCATCGTCTCCAGCACTCGTCGGAGCGGGCGCTCGTCGTCGTAGCCGAGATTCGAGAGCGTCGAGCGGTCGCCAGCGCCGACGCCGAAGACACCGCGCCCGTCCGAGAGTTCGTCCAGCGTCGCCGACCGCGAGGCCAGCGTCACGGGATGAGTCTCGTAGGGGTTCGTGATTCCCGGGCCGAGGCGCACCTCGTCGGTCGCGCGAGCAATATCTGCGAGCGCGACGAACTCGTCGCGGTTGTTGTAGTGGTGACTGGCGAAAATCGTGTCGAAGCCCGCTCCCTCGGCTCGAACCGCGAGGTCGGAGAGTTCCGAGACGGGATGTTCCGGAGTGAGTTCGAGTCCGATCATTCTGCGCCCTCCCAGGCGGTGAGCGCCCGCCGGACGATGTCGTCCTCCGGTTCGCGGAACAGTTCGTCACTACCGTTGTGGGCACCGAACTCCCAGTCCCGGATGACCGCGACCGGGGTCCCGCCGTCGCCCTCGCCGGTGACGAGGTTCGCGGTGGCAGCGAGTTCATCGACGACGGCCTGGACGGTGGCGGTGAGTTCCTTGCCTTCCCGGTCGTGTTCGCCGCGCCAGTCGCGGGCGGCCGGGAGGCCGGCCCATCCGAGAGCGACGCCGCGCTGTCCGTAGCGGAACGGTCGGCCCGAGGTGTCGGTAACGACGACGCGAGCGTCCAGTCGTTCGTGGAGCGTCCGCGCGCTTGCACCTGGGCTCTCGGGGAGCAAGAGCAGGTCCGCCCCGGGGATGTTCGAGCGGTCGATGCCGGCGTTGACCGTGATGTGACCGAACGGCGTCACCGCGAGCATGATGGGAAAGTCGATGAGCAGTTCGTCGCTGGCGTCGATGACCGCCTGTGCGAAGCGCGGGTCCTTCTCCTCGCCGGCGGCCGCGCCGACGCGCTCGGCGATCGAGCGGGCGCGCTCGCCGGCCTGGTAGTTGTCGAGGTCTGCCTGTCGGCCCTCTGCCTTCGAGACGATGGTACTGGCGACACAGACCACGTCGTCCGGGCGGAGGTCGACCTGCTCGTCGATGAGTGCGGCCACGTCGTCACCCGGCCGCACCTCCGGCAGTCCCTCGACGGCGAAAACGTTCATATCAGTGGTGGGCAGTGCGAGAGTAAAAGCGGCCCGGAACCGGAGACTACAGTTCGTGCAACTCCACGGTAATCGCCCCGTCCTCGACGGTCGCCACCATCATCGTCGTCCGGGTGGCCGGACTGGCACCAGTCACACTGCCGGGGTTCAGGAGTCGAACGCCGTCGTGTGTGGTGTCGAGAACGTCGTGGGTATGCCCGGAGACGCCGACTGCGGTGTCCGTCTCTGCGTACTCGTGGATGGTGTTGGCAACCCGTTGCTCGTACCCGCGGGGCGACCCAGTGCCGTGGGTGACGACGAACTCTACCCCGTCGAGTTCGGTGGTTGCGACGGCCGGCAGACCGATTCGTGGGTCCATGTTCCCGGAGACTGCGGTGAGAGTGGAAGCCAGTGTTTTGATATCGGCGAGCGCACCCTTCGAGTCGAAATCGCCGGCGTGAATCACGTGGTCTGCCTGTTCGATGCGCTCGCGGAAGGCATCGGGAATCCGCTGGGCGCGCGAGGGAATGTGCGTATCCGAAATGAGTGCAACGTCCATACCGAACCTGTGAGTGCTGGCTACAAATGTGCCACGTTACCACGAAACCCAGGGGTTGATAGTCGGCGGGTGTCAACGCAGCGAACATGGAAGAGCGGGCGGTCGTCACCTGTTTTCTGCGCCACGAGGGAGCTGTCTTGCTCTGTCGGCGCAGCGACGAGGTCGGCAGCTACGCGGGACTGTGGGGGGCAGTCGCCGGCCACGCCGACAGGGATCCTGAGGCCGCCGCTCGACAAGAAATCCGTGAGGAGACGGGGCTAGACCCCGACGAAGCGGTGACCCTCGTCCGTCGCGGGGAGCCGTTTGCCGTCGCGGACGAACAGGCCAGGATTCGCTGGACGGTCCACCCGTTTCTCTTCGACGCCGGCCACCGCGACGTGACACCGAACTGGGAGACCAGTGCGTACGAGTGGGTCGCCCCCACAGCGATATTCCACCGCGAGACGGTCCCGGAGCTCTGGACATCCTACGACCGCGTGCGGCCCACCGTCGAGACGGTCGCCTCCGACCGCGAACACGGTTCGGCGTACATCTCCGTGCGAGCACTCGAAGTGCTCCGCGACGAGGCCGCCAGAACGGCAGACGGCGACCGGGAGGAGTTGTTCGACGTTGCCCGCGCACTACTCGACGCTCGCCCCTCGATGTCGGTCGTCCGCAACCGCGTCAATCGCGTCATGCACGCAGTCCGGGACGCCGACACTGCACGACCAGTCGAGCACGTCGCGGCCGCGGCAATCGAGCGGGCAGTCAGTGCCGATCGACGCGCAGCAGAGCAGGCCGTCGACCACGTCGCCGACTGCCGCGTCGCCACGCTCTCCCGGTCAGGGACCGTCCTCCAGGCGCTGCAGTACGCCGACCCCGAAGCAGTGCTCGTCGCCGAGTCCCGTCCCGGCCGAAAGGGAGTCGCCGTCGCCGAAACGCTGACCGACGAGACGGACGTGACGCTGACAACGGACGCCGGCTTCGCCCACGCGCTCGACACCTGGGACGCCGACGTGCTACTCGTCGGCGCGGACACCGTTCTGGCAGACGGCCGCGTCGTCAACAAGGTCGGAACCCGCGCCGCCGCGATTTCCAGTTCCCTCGAAGGTATCGATGTGCTGGTGACGGCAGCGGTCGACAAGCTGTCACCGGACGGCGAGATAGGCCTCGAGCCGCGAGAGTCAGCAGAGTTGTACGACGGGGACGAGTCAGTGACGGTGCTGAATCGGACCTTCGACGTGACGCCGCCGGACTGTATCGACGCGATCGTGACGGAACTGGGACTGCTCGACCAGGCGGCGGTCGAGCGCGCCGTCGACCGCCACCGACGCTACACCGAGTGGTAAGTACCAATCAGCAGGTGAGGACTATTTATCAACAGCCGATGAACGAACCAGTATGAACGTCCGCCACGCACTTACGGCACTCGGGGCCGGACTGACGACTGGGTTGGTCGTGGCCGTCCTCGTCATCGAACTCCTCGATTTCGAGTTCTCGGCGCTCATCGGCCTGCCGGTCGGCGTTCTCGCCGGTCTCATCGTATTCGCAACCGTCGCCGTGGCGTTCGACGGACTCGACGAGATGGAACGACGGGCGATGAGCGCGTACGCGGCGTTCGGACTCACTGTCATCGGGTTTGCGGCACTGAGCTACGTGAATCTCGCCAGAGGACTCTTTTCGGGAACGGTCGCCGCTGGCGCGGGACTGATCGCAGCTGTGCTGACGTATCTGGGGCTGTGGAGTCGAGAGCGGTAGCGCCATTGAAGTGTCGACCGCTACTCGTTCGGTTACAGGGTCGGTTGCGTCGGAGAGCCCGGCACAGAGTAGAAATTTCATAAGTATCGCGCCCCTCCAGTCGACTGATGTCTCTTACCCTCACCGTCGAAGGAATGAGCTGCGACCACTGCGAACAGAGCGTCGAGGAAGCGCTCGAAGGCGTCGCCGGTGTCGAGAGCGTGACCGTCGACCGCGAGAACGAACAGGCGACTGTCGAGGGCGACGCCGATACCAACGCGCTCGTCGCAGCCGTCGAGGACGCCGGTTACACTGCCTCGGTCTGATTCGAGCCAGTCGAAACGCACCGTAGAGCGACGCGTTTCGTGCCGAGAGACGCTGCAGCCAGAGTCGACACCGCGACTCGGCTGACGAGAGATGACTCAGACAGGTCGAGACGATTCCCCCGGTTCAGACAGTTCCTCGACGCCACGTCCCACATCGGATATTTGTCGACAGTTGTTCAGGTGGTTTCCACAGCGTACTGTCCAGAATATCGAAACAATAAAGCCGCTAACTACCTGTTCGGTTGATATAGTGGTGTCTCCTTCGAATGGGTCTTTTGGCTGGGTACATACCCGCCTTTTCCAGCGGAAGACCAGTTCACGAACGCCGCTGAGACCGCCGAACCGACAGCTCACGGGACGGGGAGACGCCGAAGCTTCCACCGAACATGGACACTAGCGATACGTCGAACGTCGTCCTCGTTACGGTCGACTCGTTACGAGCGGACGCAATCGGTGCCTACGACGACGAGCGCCACACGCCGGTGATGGATTCGCTCGCCGAACGCGGAACCGTGTTCGAGCGCGCTTTTGCGACCGGAAACTGGACGCCGTTCTCGTTCCCATCGATTCTGGCGTCACAGCCGGTGTTCGCCGAGACCGGGCAGATCGGTGTGGACGGGTCAGAGACACTCGCAGAGGTGCTGGCTGACAGCGACGTTTCGACCGGTGGGTTCAACGCGGCGAACGGATTCCTCACCTCCCATTGGGGATACGACGACGGCTTCGACGAGTTCGAACCGTTCGTCGCGAGCGTCGGGTCCAGTATCTACAGCCGATATCTTGCAACCCATCCGACAGTCGAAGCCTGGTTGCAACTGGCGACAGCTCCCGTTCGTCGGCTGGGATCGTGGTTTCGCGGCGAAACCGACGACCGGCCGTTCCTCGATACGTCCCGGATGTTCGACGTCGAACACGCCGCAGCGTCGTTCATCGAAGAGACGGAGTCGCCGTTCTTCCTGTGGATTCACTACATGGACGCGCACACACCGTACGTCCCAGCGCCACGGTACATCCGGGAGGTGTCGTCGAATCTGCTCGGGACCCATCGGATGCTACACGCCCATACGCGGACCGGACTGGGCTGGGAAGTCGGCGAGCGAACGCTCGCGGATCTTCGGACGCTCTACCAGGCGGCGGTCCGGCAGATCGACGCCAGCATCGGCCGACTGCTGGAGACGCTCTCGGAGAGCGGTGTCGAGGACGAAACCGCTGTCGTCCTGGCTGGCGACCACGGCGAGGAGTTCCAGGAGCACGGCCACCTCGCCCACTATCCGAAGCTATACGACGAGCTGATTCGGGTGCCGCTCGTCGTCGACGTTCCCGGCACAGCGGGCCGTCGGATCGACCAGCAGGTCGGGCTCGACGACATTCCGCCGACGATAACCGACCTCATGGACGTCGACTCGCCAGACGGCTGGTACGGTGAGTCACTTATCACGAGTGTCGTCGACGGCGAGCCCCCGGTCGACGAGCCAGTGGTCTCCGTCACCGTTCGCGGCGAAGAGGTGACGGCACAGCCGATTCCGCGGGCGCTCTCCGATGGTGAGCTACTCGTCAGTGTCCGGGACCGGGACTGGACGTACATCGAGAACGTCGACGACGGGTCGGCGGAGCTGTACTACCGGCCGTCGGACCCGACACAACAGGACGACCGCTCGGACGTGGACACTGCAAAAGAGCGACAGATACTCGACCGCTTCAGTACGATCGTCGACGACCACGCCAGTCTGCTCCGCGACCAGACAGGGGAACAGAGAGACGACGTCGACGACGACCTCGGAGCCCGGCTGGAGGCGCTAGGCTATCGATGATGTTCCAGTCCCCGCGTTCGTTCCTTCGAAATCTGGTGTACGGTCCGGTCGCGAAACAACTCCGTCGGTTCGTGCTTGTCGGAACGTTCGCAGCCGGCGTCCAGATGGTACTCCTGTGGCTGTTCGTCGACAGAGCAAATCTGAACTATCTGGTGGGTGCGACCATCGCCATCGAACTAACGATTATTCTGGCGTACGTTCTCAACAACGCGTGGACCTTCCAGAGCTCTCAGAAGACCAGTCTGACAGGCTATCTGTTCGGACTCCTCAAGACGAACGTCGTCCGCGGGACAGCAATCCCCATACAGCTTGCTATTCTCTACGTTCTCGTGGAATGGCAGGGCGTTCCGTATCTGCTCGCGAACGCTGTCGCGATCTTCATCAGCGGGCTGTATCGGTACGTGCTCGACGCGCGGTGGACCTGGAAGTGACGGCCGCGTTGCCTGGGAAAAGACGCGACACTTTTGCGCGTGGATACCCGACGAAACACTGGTGGCGATGACGAGACGTTACCCCCGCTCAGCCCCTTGTGATGAGAACTCAAACTGAGCCACCACATCTTGCATTGAGAGCCTGGTCGCCGTACAGCGCGAACGTTGAAATGAGACGTGTCCGTACACGAAGGCATGAGCGACCAGTCCGCCCACGGGTCCACCCATCCTCCACAATCCGGAAAGCCCGCCATCGAGACAGATGGTCTGACGAAACGCTACGACGACGTCGTAGCTGTCGACGACCTCAACCTCTCTATTCCGCCGGGGACGGTCTACGGATTTCTCGGCCCCAACGGCTCCGGCAAGACGACGACGATGCGAATGCTGACGACGCTGACCCGACCCACGTCGGGAACCGCTCGCATCGTCGGCATCAGCATCGACGACCGCGAGACGCTCATCGACCACATCGGCTATCTCCCCGAAGAGCCGCCCCTGTTCGACGAACTCACCGGACGCGAACAACTGCGCCACGTCGCTGCACTCCACGACATCCCGGCCGCTGTCGCCGACGAGCGCATCGAGAGCTATCTGCAGCGGTTCGACCTCCTCGACGCTGCCGACCGCCGCCAGGAAGGGTACTCGACAGGAATGCGCAAGAAAATCGGACTCATCCAGACAGTTATCCACGAGCCGACAGTTCTCTTTCTGGACGAACCGACCTCGGGACTGGACCCGCGGGCCGCTCGGACGGTCAAAGACCTCATTGCGGACCTCGCGGCCGACGAGACGACGGTCTTTCTCTCGACGCACATCCTCTCGGTCGTGGATGAACTCGCGGACACCGTGGGTGTCCTCAACGAGGGGCGGCTGGTCGCCGAGGGGTCGCCGGCGTCGTTGACGCGGCGGGCCGAACGCGGCGAGAGCAGCAGCCTCGAAGACGTCTTCCTCTCGGTGACGGCCGATCACGCTGACGAACCGGCCGATGGCGAACAGGAAGACCAGATACCCGGTGACAGGAGCCGATGAGCGGGATATCCCACGCTCTCCGACTGGCACGCATCGACGTGACGCGGATGGCCCGCAAGCACACCGACCGGGACAGCGGACTCGGAACGCTCGTCTCGACAGGCGTCTTTGCGCTGTTGCTCGCGGCGGTGACAGTCGGCGGCGGCTATCTCGCGTACCGTGCCGGCGACGCACTCGTTGCTGGCGATATTACCGTACCTCCGAACGCAATCGGCGCGCTACGGGGAATCATCGCGGTACTTGGGCTCGTACTCTCTGTCGTCGTCGTCATTCGCGGCGTCGGTCAGCGGGGAACGCTGGTCAACGCCGAGGGCGTGCTGACCATCGTTTCGACACGGGAAGCACTAACCGGGCTACTCGTCTCGGAGTTCGTCTACGTCCTGCTGTGGCTCGGCGGTCCGACACTCGGTATCGGGACCGGGCTCGCGCTCGGCACGGGGGTCGGCTGGCCGCTGGTGACATTCCCCGCCGGCGTCGCGGCCATCGCTGTCACCGCCGTCGCCGTGGGCTACCCTCTCGGTCTCGGCATCCGTCACTTCGTCACCCGGTTTCGGTTCGTCGCCCGCAACAAGGGCGTGCTCATCGTCGCAGTGTTTCTCGTCTACTTTGCACTCATCGTCACGGGAACGTTGAACCGCGCGATCGTCGCGCTGTTCAACCCGCTCCAGGAATCTCCGGCCGGATGGTTCGCGGACCTGCTCGTCCTCGGCGTTCCCGGGGTCGATGCGACGCCGCTCCGGGCACTCGGGGCGCTCGGGCTCACGGTCGGACTGGGTGCCATCGGTACCGTCGCAGGAACACGATTGGCCGCTCTGCACTGGTTTTCCGACCCCGCGCTTGCCGGTGAGACCGAGGCGGACGACGAGCGGTCGGCACCAGCGACTGCGAAGTCGGGGCTGGAACGACGACTCGCGCCGTATCTGGGTGTTCCGACCGCAGCGCTGGTCGTCCTCGCGTGGCGGCGAGCGGCACGCGCCCCGCTGAAACTGCTGTACGCCGCCTACCCACTGCTCTTCGTCGTCGGCTGGATTGCCGACATCGTGCAGACCGGCACGGTCCCGCCCGCTCTCGCTGTCGGGACAGTCGTGTTCGTTACGTGGGCAGCCGGCGTCATCTTCACGTTGAACCCGCTCGGCGACCAGGGTGCTGGCCTCCCACCCACGCTGTTGAGCCGCGTCGACGGCCGTCGGTTCGTCCACGCTCACCTGCTGGCGAGTCTCATTGTCGCCGTCCCGGCGGGTGTCGTCCTGACCGCGATAGCGGCCACACTCAGTCCACTGGACACACCGACCCGACTGCTACTGGTCACCAGCGCGCCGGTGTTGATGGTCGTTGCCAGCGCGCTCTCTGTCGGTATCGGGATGGCGTTTCCGCGCTTTCAGGCGGTCAACGTCACCCGCTCGGTGAAAACAGTCATTCCGAGTTTGCTTGCCTTCCTGCTCTTTACGCTCCATCTGCTCGGAACGGCCACGGCAGCCGCCATCGTCTACGACGACGCCATCAGGGGACTGGCTGCGTTCGTTCTGAGCTGGCTGCTCCCGTTCGGCCTGGCTATCGACGCCGAAACGCTCGCTCCACTCGCCGCGACAGTACTCATCGGACTGGCAATCGCTCCAGTCATCTCCTATCGGTACGCGGTTCGACGGTTCGACACCTATACACTGGAGTGAGTGTCGACCAGAGTTCAGAAAAGTAATTGTATTCGTTGTCGAGGATATTGTAGCCTTCAGTCGAGAAATCCGTTGACCCTCCCGGTGAGTTCGCCACCTGGGACAGGGGCAATAGATCAGCAGTTCGCGTGCAGAATTGTTCTGCTTTTTCGGTTTTTGGGTGGTTTTTACAGTAGATGTCCGAAGTAGTGTCGGATATGGCCGAGTGAATACGACACGCCGAACGTCTCGTCGAGATGCTGCTGGGCGAGTTCCGGAGACCACGCGTCAGCGTCGTATCCAACATCGCGAGGAGACTGTCGAAGCGCAGTCTCGAACGCTGCACGCTCGTCAGCATCGAGTTTACTCGGCCGTCCCGGCCGCTGCTGGTCTTCGATGGCATCGTCGAGCGAGCGCTCTTCGAAGCGGTCGAGCCAGTAGTACAGCGTCGACGCTGGCACCCCGTACCGGTCGCTGAGCTCCGACACCGAAACCCCGTCAAGATACGCGAGCGCGACCATCAACCGCTTTGCGGCTTTCGCACTCTCGACGTCGTCGAGCCTGTCGCGGAGAGCGTCCGCCGAGACGCCGTCGAGTTTGCTCATGTCCGACGGTATGGGCGCGCGTATAAAATTCTAACTACTAATCTATATCCAGATAATATTTACAATTACTTCTAGACAAGATGCGAAAGGCATCCGCGATCGATACTGCGGAGGAGTGTCGACAGCGAGTTACGAAGCGTGTCGGCTCGGTGGCCGCCCGTCGACACAGACCAGTCACACAGTGGCGGGAAAAGCCTATTGGCGGTCACCGACAGCGTGCTACTATGTTCGATTACTTCGATCTGGAACGCCGCCTGTCTCAAGAGGAGCGACTCATTCAGGAGACAGCCCGCGAGTTCGTCCAGAACACCGTCCAGCCGGAGATTGCCGACCACTGGCAGCGGGGGACGTTTCCGACGGACATCATCACGGAGATGGGAGATTTAGACTTTTACGCACCGAATCTGGAAGGATACGGATTACCGGGCGTCAGTGAGACGGCGTACGGACTCCTGATGCGGGAACTGGAGGCGTGCGATTCGGGCGTGCGCTCGATGGCCAGCGTCCAGGGTGCGCTCGTGATGTATCCGATTTACGCGTACGGGTCCGACGAACAGAAAGAATCGTGGCTCCCGAAACTGGCAGCCGGTGAGGCGGTGGGCTGTTTCGGCCTGACAGAACCCGAACACGGCTCGAACCCGAGCGGGATGGAAACCAGCGCAAAACGGGAGAACGGCGGGTACGTCCTCAACGGAACGAAGAAATGGATTACGAACGCACCGATCGCCGACGTCGCTCTCATCTGGGCGCGTGAGAGATCAGATCCCGAGACCCCGGTGCGCGGGTTCCTCGTCGAGACCGACCGGGACGGGGTGACGACCGAGAATATAGACAGCAAGCTGTCGCTTCGCGCCTCCATCACCGGCGAAGTCCATCTGAACGACGCGTGGGTCCCTGAGGCGAACGTCCTGCCAGGTATCGACGGAATGGGCGGGCCGTTGTCCTGTCTGACACAGGCCCGCTTCGGCATCGTCTGGGGTGCTGTCGGTGCCGCCACGGACTGTTTCGAGACCGCACTGCAGTACGCACAGGACCGCGAGCAGTTCGGTGGCCCAATCGCTCGCTTCCAGCTACAACAGGAGAAGCTCACCGAGATGGCGACCCAGATCACGCTGGCCGAACTGATGGCACACCGACTGGCCGAACTAAAAGAGACGGGAGAGATGCGCCCCGAGCAGGTGTCGATGGCAAAGCGAAACAACGTCCGGATGGCCCGCGACCAGTCCCGTATCGCCCGGGAAATTCTCGGTGGCAACGGCATCACGGCCGATTACTCGCCGATGCGCCACATGGCGAACATGGAGACAGTGTACACGTACGAGGGGACACACGACATCCACACGCTCATCGTCGGTCACGACTTGACTGGCATTCCGGCGTTCGAATGAGCATCCCGCTGCTATTGCATTACAGCCATACCGTTGTCACCCTCTGGCGCTGCAACAGACCAAAATCGCGGGTAACGTCCGCTCTTCTGCACAGGGTAACTGGCGGTGGTAGTACCCATCTACTAGAATATCATAGATAGTAATATTTTTATTCTATCTGAATAGTTTTCGACAGATTCTGTTCTCGAAATGCAGTACATGAATTGTATTATTGCTCTTAGATTCCTTCGTGTGAATGATAAGTTTCCATATACAACTGGAAAATGATTAGATTCATGTAATATAACGGGGCGTCCAGGTATCTGTCACTCCCTGGGTCGCGTGAGTCACAATGTGTAAGTATCGTTTCGTCTAATACAGAAACAGATGGCAAACGAAACCGACGTGAAAACGAGATACAAGGTCGGACGAGTCCTCTCAGAACACGACCTGCTGGACCTCCACGAGGCGTTGCCCGAGCTGTGGGCAGGAGACGGAGACGAATCGGCGAGTCTCAGGGCACTGGCAGAGCGAATAAACGTCGCACTGATGCGGCAGGCGATGGAGGAAGCAGGGATGGACCCGCTAGATGGAGAGGCGGAGAACGCCTATCGCCTCCTCACAGACGACGATGTGAGTGTCGGGGTGCGGACCCAGCAGCGCAACCGCCTGGAGCGTGCAGGCGTCGATGTCGACGAACTCGAAACGGAGTTCGTCACTCACCAGGCCGTCTACACCTACCTCACGAAGGCACTCGGTGTGACAAAAGACGAGACCGACGACACCGACCCGATCGAGAAACACCAACAGCGCATCCAGCGACTTCGGAGCAGAACGGCTGCAGTCATGGAGAACTCGCTGTCGGAACTGCAGAACGACGGGACGATTTCGCTGGGGTCGTTCGACACCACCGTCGACCTGCGAGTGTACTGCCAGGACTGTGAGAGCCAGTACGAACTGTCGAGTCTCCTCCAGCGAGGCGGCTGTGAATGTGAGTGAGACTGCCGGCTATCTCTTTTTGACGCAGTGAGACACACCATGATGAGCATCGCGGAGTCGTCAATTGTCGGCGCGTTCCGGAGGTTTTTATAACAAGGGCCCATTTCGGTATAAATATGGAGACAAAAAAGGTAGCCCAGAAGCAGGTCCGTTTACAGGCCGAGAATATCGGTGGAATCGAGAAGACCACAGTCGAGTTCGAGCCCGGAGTGACAATCCTGACCGGGCGAAACGCGACCAACAGGACATCCCTCCTCCAGGCAATCATGGCCGCGCTGGGAAGCGAACACGCCTCGCTCAAAGGCGACGCAGACCACGGGCACGTCAGCCTCCAGATTGGCGACGACGAGTACACCCGCGAACTGGAGCGGCGTGCCGACACGATAGCGCTCGGCGGCGACCCGTACCTCGACGACCCCGAACTCGCTGACCTCTTTGCCTTCCTCATCGAGTCAAACGAGGCCCGTCGGACAGTCGCGCTCGGTGGCGACCTCCGGGACATCATCATGAAGCCCGTCGACGCCGACGAAATAAAGGCCGAGATCAGACAGCTTCAGGCCGAACGCGACGATATTGAAGACCAGATACAGAAACGAGAGTCGCTCAAGAAGCGGCTCCCGGGCCTGGAGTCACAGCTGGTCGACCTCGACGAGGAGATCGAGGAGACCCGTGCGGAACTCGAGTCGGCACAGACGGAACTCGAAGAGCGGTCCGCCGACGCAGAAGAGGCCCGCGCCGAGCAGTCCGAACTCGAAGCCAAGATGAAAGAGCTCCAGCAGGCCCGGTCGGAGCTGGACACGACCGAGTTCCGCCTCGAGAGCGAGCGCGAGAGTCTGGAGTCACTCGAAGCGGAGCAGGAAGACCTCGAACAGCAGCAGTCGGAGCTCGACGACGAGGAGACAGGCGATCTCGACGAGATCAAATCCGAAATCAACGGCCTTCGCGATAGAAAACAGCGTCTCGAACGGGAGCTGAGCAAGCTCCAGAACGTCATCCAGTTCAACGAAGAGATGCTGGAGGGGACCAGCCGTGATGTCGCCGAAGCACTCCGTGGCGAGGAGACGAACGGCTCGCTGACGGACCAGCTGGTCGACGAGAACGAGTCTATCGTCTGCTGGACGTGCGGGACCGAAGTCGACCAGGAGAAAATCGAGAAGACGATTAGCCGACTGCAAGAGCTTCGGACCGAGAAGTACAACCAGCAAAGCGACATCGAGTCGGAACTCGCAGAGCTCAAAGACGAACGGTCGGCCATCGACGCCGCTCGCCGGGAACGGCGCGAAGTCGACCGACGACTCAACGAGGTCGAGCGAGAAATCGAGGAGCGGACAGAGAAGATCGACGATCTCGAAGCGAAGCGCGAGGAGCTAACCGAGAAGATCGACGACCTCGAGACGGCGGTCGAAGAGCTCGAAGAGCAGGACCGGTCGGAAGTACTCGAAGCCCACCGCGAGGTCAACGAGCTGGAACTGCAACTCGACCGGCTGAAAGACGAGCGCGACGGCGTCAAATCGGAGATTGCGGAGATAGAAGAGCAAATCGAGGAGAAAGAGACGCTCGAACAGCGAAAGGACGATATTTCCGAGCAACTTGCCGACCTCCGGACGCGCATCGACCGCATCGAGGAGCAGGCCGTCGAGGAGTTCAACGACCACATGGAGACGGTCCTCGACATCCTGAACTACGCGAACATCGACCGTATCTGGGTCGAACGCGCCGAAAGCAAAGTCCGCGAAGGCCGCCGGAAGGTGACGAAAACCGAGTTCCGGTTGCACATCGTCCGGACCACCGACGACGGTGTCGCCTACGAGGACGATTTCGAGCACCTCAGTGAGAGCGAACGGGAAGTGACAGGGCTCATCTTCGCCCTGGCTGGCTACCTCGCACACGAGGTGTACGAGGTCGTCCCGTTCATCCTGCTCGACTCGCTGGAGGCAATCGACTCCGAACGCATCGCCAAGCTCGTCGACTACATGCAGGAGTACGCCGACCACCTGGTCGTCGCCCTCCTCGAAGAGGACGCTGTGGCACTGGACGACGACTACGAACGCGTCACCGAAATCTGAGTTCGAACTCGGCCATCGCGATTCGAGTAGCTTGGCACGACCCGCCTGATGCCAGCCAGGCATCTATAGAAGTAATTGTAATAAGAGAGCGGAGGTGTTTGTAGACAGAGTAAGTGAGGATGTGCCCAGAACAGCGATTTTAGGCATTTGAAGACGACAAAATCAAGATTTCGAAATGACGTTTCACAGCCACTCAGAGAGTTGCTAACATTTTTACGATTTGAACAGAATAGATTAATAGAATCGGAAAATAGCACTATTTGTGTATTAGATGGTTTGATGCAGGATTTTTTAATTTTATATGCCATTTTTTCAAGTTATCATTGGATTTTTTGCTGTCCTATATTACAATAACTTATCTACGAATTGGCTTGCCGAGGAAGGGAGGGAGGCAGCGGTCAGACTGGACGGGCGACGGGTGATGTAGCTGTTACATACTAACACTGAAAGACCGTACAGGGGCATAAACACCGTCAGGTTTCACTACCACCCAGTGTGTTGAATGACGGAGAGACAAGCGACCGAAGACATCCAATTCCCAGTGGTTGGGAGCAAACAGTTATTTAGTTGAAATTCCTAACTCGCGTTCCGACGGGACTTGGATGACGGTCTCATCGCACTTCGGGCATGAGTTCATATTCTCACTGATATACGTCGTGTCACACGAATTACACGAATAGAGGACCGTGGTTCCCTCATCCTCGGACTCTTGGCGGCAGGAAGGTGTCTCAGACTGTGTGCGACCGCCAAACCGGGACAGCCATGTGCGGAGACGCTGGCTCATTGTATCAACCATCCCTCGTGTAATTCGTCTGTGAGTTCGGCCATCAACCGGAGCAACGGTGCTATCTCATCGAAGGTTGGCCCCCGCCGAATCGTATGAGTGTCCGCATCCCACTCAATATATCCCGCATCGGCAAGTTTGGGGAGGTGCACATGATATAATTCCACTTGTGTGAGCTCGATTTCGTCGTCTTCTCGTTCAAGATTTGCGACACTGGACTCGTCTTCATCTTGGGGATTGTGCTCGCTGACGAATATGAGGATCCGCTGGCGGTACGGGTGGCTGAGCGCATCGAACATACGGTCTACTGGTCGGGTCGATTGGAGATCTGCCATGGTGGGTATTCTCTGAGTGATCGCGCTTTCCCCCGGCGGATTCACTCTCCAGTGAGGGTTGGCTGAGGCAGATAAAACTGTTGCGAATACCGCAATCCATTGGTTGCTAATTCAGCAATATTTTTGGCTTAGAAGCCTATTTCCACACCCCATTTCTGGTATTTACTCACCAGTGTATTCGAAGTGGCTCCAGGGTTGGCTGTAGTGATTCGTGATGATCTCCGAGCTATGTACTCTGAGTCCGTGCTCGTTTAATTCGCCGGTAATCCGCGTGAGGTCTTTGGTTGAGGTGGCGACGACTTCGATGTAGAGGTTATACTCGCTGGTGATCATTTCGGTCACATCAGTCACGCCCATTATGTCGAGTACAGATTGTGCGACAGTCCCTCGGGAATCCGGGTCGATCGTGCAAACGAACAGGATCAGAAGCGGAAATCCTGCCTGTTCGTAGTTGATCTTAGGCTGGTAGCTCTCGATGACGCCCGCGGTTTCGAGCTTTTCGATCCGGTTGCGGACTGTACTCGCGGAGACATTCACTTCGGTTGCGATCTCTTCGCTGGTCACATTCCGTGCGTCCCGTTGCAGCGCAAACAGGACACCTTCGTCAACAGCATCGAGATCGGTATCGGTGTCCTGTGGGTCTGCATCAGAAGACGTATTCTCGTCCTCAGACATACTGGGAGATAGGGGTGCCTAATAAAAGAGTCGTCGGTCAGTCCGGACTGCTCGCGCCCTGTACTGCTCGGTTCGAGGAGGCGCTATATAAGTGAAGCATCGTCCAAACCTCGCGCCTCCCATCGTACACAGCTGTCAGAGCAGCTGTCTCAATTGGCAGGTCGACCAGCGGTCAGTTCGCAGGCTTCAGCGACCGGCTGTTTCATGCTGTACTGTGTCTGATGAATAGGATTTCAACAGAGCCACACAAGCAAAACTCCAGCAGGTACTACTGCTCTAGAGAACCGGTGACCGACGCAGGTACGTGGCGCTAGAACGGTGCCTCGGGGCCCTCGTCGGCAACGCTGTCGGCCTCACTGCCGTCAGCAGCGGGCACATCGAGCGGGCCATCCCACGCCGTCAACCCGCCGTGGAGGCTGTCGACACGCCCGTCGAAGCCGTCGTAGGCAGCGATGAGTCGGGCGGCCTTGATGCTGGCTTGTCCGTGCGGGCAGACAGTGACGACGTGGTCGGCGTCGGCCACCTCGTCGACGTCCTGCGTCAGTCGTGAGAGTGGGACGTTCACGCTGTCGGGGATGTGGCCCTGCTGGAACGCTGGGGGATTGCGGATGTCCACGACCAGGGGGTCGTCGTCGCCGTCGAGTTTGGCTTCGAGCCGGTCGGGCTCGATTTCGCCGTCCATGGCTGTCACTGGGGGATACGAAAACATATCGGTGACGCTTGACAGCGGCAGTGGCTCAGAGCAGTCCGTCAGCCTGCGCCAACAGGACGCCCTCGATTGTGGCGTCGTTAGCTGGCTGCCGGCGTGCGACGGCCAGTGCGTCGTCGACGGGGACAGTCCTGACCTCTAGAAACTCGTTGCTGTCACGGTCGACCTCGACGGGTTCGAGCCCCTCGGCGAAGACGATACCTCGTCGGTGGCGCATCACGCCCGTCGCAACCCAGAAGTCCTCTAGCAGGGAGACCCCGGCAGGGTCGAACCCGGTCTCTTCACGGAGTTCCCGCGCGCCGGCTTCGGTGAACGATTCGCCGTCCTCGACGATACCCGCGGGGAGTTCGAGGTGGCGCTCGCGGATGGCCGGGCGATACTGTTCGACCATCACGAGTTCGTCACCAGTCCGAGCGACGATGACGACAGCAGCGGGCAGGTCCGCCCAGTAGTATTTTTTCGTGGTGCCGTCTGGCTGTTCGACCTCGTCGTAGCCGCCGTCGTACCAGCCGGTCTCGTACTCGACGGCGCTGTCGAGAACCGGCCAGTCGTGGTCGGCGAGCGTGCTGTCCTCGGGGTCTGTGCCAGTCGATACGTCGGGTGAGTTCTCGTCAGTCATTGTTCGGTCTGTGTGATGGTGAGTAGATACACGGTCCGGCCGTCGTGAACGTAGATACCCTCGTCGGCGGCAGCCGAGGCATTCTGGCGCGAGAGTGCTTCACGTTCGTCGAACACAGAGTGGGTGAACGATTCCTTGAAACCGACTGGGCCCCGCCAGTAGGGGTCGGACTGTCCCGACGAGTTCGGACTGGCGTTGTCGAGTGCAGTCGACGTGAAGGGGTACCGCTGCTCGGATAGTTCACTCACGTTGATTGCAGTCTGGTTCGTTCCGTCGAGGCGCTCGTCGGTCGCGTTCCAGGCACCCTGTGGCTCGACGGTCAGATAGTAGGGGTCGCCGCTCTTGAGCAGGCCCGGGAGCGCTCCGAGCGCGAGCAGGGCGACGAGGATAGCCAGGATGACCAGGATAGCGTTGCGCGTCCGGGTGCGCATCAGACGACCTCCCGGTAGATGCGACCGAAGGCCTGCCGGCGAAGGGTGGCGACTGCTGCCCGGCGCTTCTCGTGGTAGGTGGCGGCAACTGCCTCCTCGGCGAACGGCGCGACGTGCCAAACGGCGTTGTCGACGTTCTCGCTTCCTTCGACGGTAACCGCGTACTCGGTCGCCTCCCGCCACTCGTCAAATTCCGCGCGGGTGCCGACGCGTACTTCGAGCATGGACGCAAAGAGCGCGTCTCGTGCCGTCTCGACGACCTCGCTGGAGACGCGGTCGTCGTACTCGGCGGCGTCGAACGCCATCGCGCGGGTCACTTCCCTCACAACCGTCTGTGCGGTCGGGCCGAGCGCGTCGTAGCGCTCGCGGGCCGCCTCGGCCGTCTCGGGTGCGAACAGCCCCTCGGTGTCCATACGTATCCTTTGGTTGGCGGCCTCTATTCGCTTTCGGAGTCGCTCTCCTCGTCGGCGCCAGCGCGGCGCTTGCGGGTCAGTTCTCGCGCCTCGGCCAGCACGTCGTCGGGGTTCTCGAGGTCCTCGTCAGCCAACTGGCGCTCCGCATCGGCCAGCATTGCATCAGAGATATCCTGGGTGGCGCGTCCACTGTCGTGACCGCCCGCGTGCTCGTGGTCGGCATGGTCGTGGCCCTGACCAGTGGTGTCCTCGAACACCTGTGGGTAGTCGGTTTCGTCGGCCTCGACGGTCAGGTACTCACCGAGCGTCTCCTCGTCCATCGACTCCCAGTCGGGGACGCGGTCGTCCAGCCAGTCCTCGTGGTCGCCGCCCCGGACGAGCGCGGTAAAAGCGAGATGGTTGGCCAGATGGATCGCATCGGACTGTGGGTCCTCACAGACGGGACAGGCGTAGCCCATATCCGACGTGTGGAGAGCCGGAGAGAAATGGCTACTGGTCGCACACGAGCACGAGCGCATCCTCACCGTCGCTGTAGTAGCGGGGAACCGTCCGGCGGTGGACGAAGCCGAACTCGCGATAGAGACGCTGTGCACCGGTGTTCGACTCCCGGACTTCGAGTTTGACCGACGAAACCCCGCGAGCGTCGAGAACACCGAGCGCCCGTTCGAGCAGCGTCGAGCCGATACCTGCTCCGCGATGCCGTTCGCGGACAGCGATATCCTTGATATGACCGAGCGGGCGGCCGTGGTTGGGCACCGAATCGGCGACGACGTACCCGACGATAGCCTCACCATCGGCGACGAGAAACCCCGGTTCACCGAGATAGCGCTCGAACGCATCGAACGGCCACGGCTGGGGAAAGGAGACCTGCTCGATGCGATGGACCGCAAGCAGGTCCGCACGCTCTGCCTGGCGAACCCGCAGGCCATCACCGGGCGAGGCGACGGTTGTCACACGTTCACCTACTTCCTGCGGGCACAAATGGCTACTGCCCGGTGTCACGCAGTGCGCTGATCCCACATGCCGAGACAGTCTATGTGTGTGAGTGTCGCAGAAGGTCTGAACCACCTGACGGAGCGACCACAAGCTTCTTATTTATCAGGTACGAAGCCGCGATTGCACCCACTTGGGTGCCACCCCCACCCCCACCCCCACCCACCTACACTCTTTCGACGTCCCTAACCGCCGAGAGACATCCGTCTGGTTCTGCGTTGCTACTGTTTGTGAAATGGTCTCGTCACGACGCCGAGTGACTGCCGAGAAAGAAGCGTCGGCGCAGTCAGGGATAGACCAGCACAGTACCGAAGTCCTCGTCGAGGACGACGACTTCCTCGCCACTCTCCGCGCGGTGCTCTGACTCGATAGCGACGGCGTCACCGGGCACGATAGCGACCTCGTCAGCGAGGTCGACTTCGATCTCGTCGTTCCGCTTTTTCTGTTGCTGGATCTCCGCTGGATCCATCGATTCGAGCGTGCCGACGACCTGGCCGGCCTGATCGCGGAACTCCGGTCCGATGACCGAGTGGTCGGGGTCCACAGCGACGGGGACGAGTTCGACGTTCGGCTGTCCAGCGCGAATGTGGACAGGAGCGTTGACCGCCTCCGAGAGGTCGTAGGTGTCGACGGCCGCGTCAGGCATCTCGTCGGGGTAGACTTCGACCTTCGAGAGGTCGGCGTTCAGCGCCATCCCCTCGTCGGACTTCCAGCCCCGCACCGTGGAGGCTGTGTCGGCGATGAGTTTGCCGGCCGCCTCGCTCTCCTCGTCGGCCATGTCGAGTGTCGGCCACTCGGTGACGTGAATCGAGCCCTCTGTACTCGGCAGGGCGTCCCAGGCTTCCTCAGACAGGAACGGTGCAAACGGCGCGAGCATCCGCAGCGAGGCCGACAGCGCAGTAAACAGTGCCTGTCTGGCGGCGTCGCGCTCGCCGGGTCGGCCCTCGTAGAGCCGACCCTTGATGAGTTCGAGGTAGTCATCGGCGAGGTCGTGCCAGACGAACTCCCGGAGTTCGCGCAACGCCGCGTCGAAGCGGTAGGCATCCATGTGCTCGGCCACGTCGTCGGCGACCGTCGAACACCGCGAGAGAATCCAGCGGTCGGCGTCCCGGTAAGCCGGGTCCGACAGGGGCTCGCGATCCTCGTCCAGGTGCTGGCCTGCAAAGCGGGTGATGTTCCACACCTTCGTCTGGAAGCGCGAGGCGGAAGTGACCTCCTTCCACTGGAACTGGATGTCGCTACCGGGCTGACCGCCCAGCGCCATCGCCTGCCGGAAGGCGTCGGCGGAGTGTTCCTCGACGACCTCCTCGGGCTGGACGAAGTTCCCGCGAGATTTGGACATCTTGTTGCCGTCGTCGCCGAAGACCATCCCATTGATGAGGATCTCCTCCCACGGAATCTCGTCTTCGAGCGCCGCTGTTCGGAGAATCGTGTAAAATGCCCACGTGCGAATGATGTCGTGACCCTGCGGGCGCAGCGCCGTCGGTTCGAACGAGTCCTCGGGCCAGCCACGGACGTACAGCGGGGTAATCGAGGAGTCCATCCACGTGTCCATCACGTCCGTCTCGCCGGTCCAGTCGTCGCCGCCACATTCGGGACAATCGATACCCGGATCTTCCTCGGTCGGTTTGACCGGGAGGTCTTGTTCGTCGGCGACGTGGGTGTGGCCACAGTCGTTGCAGAACCACGCGGGAATCGGCGTCGCGAAGACGCGCTGGCGGGAGACCACCCAGTCCCACTCCATTCCTTCGGTCCACTCTTCGAGGCGGTCGTACATGTGCTCGGGAATCCAGTCGACCTCTTGGGCAGAATCCAGAATCTCGTCCTGGCGGACCTCGATGAACCACTGCTCTTTCGAGAGAATCTCGATGGGCGTGTCACACCGCCAGCACTGGCCGACGTTCTGGGTGGTGGGTTCGGACTTGTTCAGATACCCCTCGGCATGGAGGTCATCGACAATTTCTTCTTTTGCCTCGTCGATGGAGAGCCCGGCGTACTCGCCGGCGGCCTCGGTCAGGCGGCCGTCCTCGGTGAAGACCTGCCGCAGGTCGAGGTCGTAGCTCATCCACCAGTTCACGTCTTGTTTGTCCCCGAACGTACAGATCATCACCGCGCCGGTTCCGAAGTCGCCGTCGACCTCCTCGTCGGCGATGAGTTCGACTTCCTGGCCGAACAGGGGAACCTCGAAGGTGTCGCCGATACGATCTGCGTAGCGCTCATCGTCGGGATCGACGGCCATCGAAACACACGCAGAGAGCAGTTCCGGGCGCGTGGTGGCAATCTCGATATCTTCGTTGTCGATACCGTCGAAGGTGATGTAGTAGAGCGTGCCGTCGACGCCCTCCTCGGTCTCGACTTCGGCGTCGGCAATCGCCGTTTCACACCGAGGACACCAGTTGACGGGGTGCTCGTCCTGGTAGACGTAGTCGTCGTCTTCCATCCGGACGAACGAGCGCTGGGTCTGGCCCCAGTAGGAGTCGTCCATCGTCTTGAACTCGTGGTCCCAGTCCTGGGAGAACCCGAGCGTCCCCATCGTCTCCCGCATCGCGTCGATCTGGTCTTCCGTGTGGTCGATACACATCTCCCGGAACTCTTCACGGGGCACGTCAGTCCGGTGGATGTCGTTGTTCTCCTCGACTTTGACCTCCGTGGGCAGGCCGTGACAGTCCCACCCCTGCGGGAAGAGCACGTCCTCGCCCTGAAGGCGGTGATAGCGGGCGGCAAAGTCCATGTAACACCAGCCCAGGGCGTTGCCGATGTGGAGGTTGCCCGTCGGGTACGGCGGCGGCGTGTCGATGACGTAGTCTGGTTTCGTTCCGTTGTAGCTGTAGACGTCCATCTCCCGCCACGCCTCGCGCCACTTCTGTTCTGCCCTGTCCGGGTCGTACGAGTCTGGAATCTCACTCATGGTTCACTCTCGACTGTGGTCGGTCGGTAATCCGTGGGAAAACGACGGCGACCGGTCTCACGCTGGTAGCCAGCGTACTACCGACGTGACCACGTCCATACGCGAGGGGTAGAGTGTCGGCTGTATAAATTTTCGCTTACCGTCCGGCCTCTCACGCTCTCCCAGTCACTCCCCGAGCGTCTCCTTGACCGGTACCAACTTGACTGTTCCCGACTGTGCAATCGTGATACGATACCCGGCATACGAGAACCGGATCTCCATCTGTGCGGCCGGAGACGGTGGCACTTCGAATAGCGACTCCACGAAGTGATCGACTTCCATGTACAGCGACGGCAACTCCTCGATATCTGTCCCCCCCAGCTCCGCGATACGTTCCAGCAGGTCGTACTCGGCCGTCGACGGGTCTGGGGCTATTTCAGCGTAGACGGCGCCAGTCGCGCTGTCAGTGTCAGCGGTCTCGTCATCTATTGAGTCCTCCTCCGACATACGTCAGCTGTTGAGGACGGTTACCTATTGCAGTAGTTGCCATGAGAAAACAGAGGATTGCCAGCTAGTTTCCGGGTTGGAATTTATCGTCGCCAGTACGCCGGTGAAAGGATGACCAGCACCGACAGAATTTCCAGACGGCCAATCCACATCAGCAAGACCATGTACACCTTCGCCGGGTCCGAAAACGGGAGAAACGAGTTCATCGGTCCGACGAGGCCAAAGCCCGGACCGACGTTGCCAAGCGTCGCGATGGCGACGCTGGCGGCTTCGAGCGCGGAGAGGTCGATGTCCGGATTCGTGAGTCCCTCGACGAAAATGACCAGTACCGAGAGCGCGAAAATAGTGAGGAAGACGAGAATGAAAATAACCAGCCCGCGAATCGTCTCCTCGTCGATGACCCTGTGGTTCATCCGGAGTGGCCGAACTGCCTCGGGGTGAACAGTGGTGAATAACTCTCGGCGCAGGGACTTCTGGACGACGTACCACCGAATTATCTTGACGGAACCGGCGGCTGACCCCGCCGACCCGCCGAGAAACATCGCAAACAGGAGTGTCGTCTGTGCGGCTTCACTCCACGTGTTGAAGTCCATGCTGGCGTAGCCCGTCGTCGTAACGATGGCGACGACCTGAAAAACTGCCTGCCGGACGGACGGTTCCAGATTGCCGGGAATCGTCGGAATGTTCGCGGGCGTCGTGGCCAGTCCGACTCCGGTAAACAGGAGTGCAGTGACGAACACGCTGACCGCACCCATCGCCAGCAGGTACGACTGGAATTCCCGGTTACCGACGAGTTTCCGCGGCTGGCCGATGAAGGCGTACCAGAACAGGGCGAAATTCGTCCCGGCAACGATCATAAAGAGAATCACAGCCCACTGGATAGCCGGCGAGAACGCCTCGACGCTCCGAGCCTCCGGCGAGAATCCGCCCGTCGGCAAACTCGTCAGCGCGTGCGCGACGGCGTTGTACAACCCCATGTTTGGGGCCAAGCCGGCGAGGTGGAGTCCGTAGTAGACGGCGAAGGCGAGGACGGTCAGTCCGAGATAGATGAGCCAGAGAATGCGCGCTGTCTCTCGGATTTTCGGCGTGAGTTTCGTGAGGTCGATACCGGGTGCCTCCTCGCGGATGAGCCGCGCTCCGCCGACAGAGAGTTCTGGCAGAATGGCGACCATCAGGACGATAATACCCATGCCGCCGAGCCACTGGGAGAGCTGTCGCCACATGAGCATCGCGTGGGAGTGGGTCTCGAAGGAGATACTTCCGAGGACAGTGGCACCAGTAGTCGTAAAGCCGCTCATACTCTCGAAGAGCGCGTTAATCGGATGGGCGATAGTCCCGTTCCCCGCGACGAGATAGGGGACGGTTCCCAAAAGCGGGACGGCCAGCCAGGTGAGACCCACCAGCAAGAACGCCTCACGATGGCCCAGTTCGTCGTCCGGAGCCTGCCACTCCAGAACAGTCCCGACGACGACAGCGAGGAGTATCGTTGCCAGGAATGGCACCGGATTCTCGCCGTACCGGAGCGCGACAACCACCGGCACCAGCAACGGGACCGAGAGGTATCGGTAGACGGTCCCGACCAGCCCAACGCTTATTCGCCAGTCGACGACCTGAGACATGGTCCATCTACCGCCACCCCGATACTAAGCAATTATCAAAAGCGAACTGCCCCGGTCACAGCTGACCAGCAATATACTTATCACTCAAAACGAACAAGATTGGGTCATGGTACCAGACATCACGATACGGCGCGCGACCAGCGACGATATCACGGATATCCAGCGCGTCGCCCGGGCGTCTTGGCACGAGGTCTACGGCGACCTGATGGACGACGACGATATCGACGAGATGCTCGACAAGGGCTACTCGGCGGAGTTCCTGTCAGCAGCGCTCGACGCGAGGGAAATAACGCTGTTCGTTGCCGAAGACGAGTACAGCGTCGTCGGGTACGTGAGTTGCGAGCCGCCAGCAGACGACGAAGTCGGCCAGGTGAGTATCTACGTCTCGCCGGACTACTGGGGGGAAGGCATCGGGACGCAACTGCTCGAGAAGGCCGAAACCTACCTCGAAACGAAGGACGCCGCGGCGCTCCAGGACATCGTCCTGGCGGGCAACGACATCGGCAACGCATTCTACCAGAAACATTTCGAGCGAACCGACGAGACGACCGTCGAGATGGGCGACGAGGAGTTCGATGCCAACGTCTATCGTGCAGATCTGTAGCCACTCGACCCACGACAGCGCTCGATATCGGCGTGACAGAGAGGGGAGACACCAGTGACGAACAGGTGGCTCCCTCGCCCCGAACGAACACTACCGACACCTCGAAAACCCATCGCAGATGTCTACGACGCCGCCTACAGCGGTGTCCCGAACTGGGACATCGGCCGCCCGCAGCAGGCGTTCGTGCATCTCCAGGAAGCGGGGCGAATCGAGAGCCCCGTCCTCGACGTGGGCTGTGGGACCGGCGAATTGGCCCTGTATCTCGCCAGTCATGGCCACCGAGTGCTCGGTATCGACCTCGCCTCGAACGCGATTCGCCAGGCAAAGCTCAAAGCCCGGTGGCGGCGCATTCCCGCGCAGTTTCTGGTCTGGGACGCTGTCGACCTCGGCAGGTTGGCGGAAGCCGGTCTGTCCGTCCGAACAGTCGTCGATAGCGCGATGTTCCACATCCTCGGCGACACAGAGCGCGGACGCTTCGTCCACGGGCTCGAATCGGTCATCGAGCCTGGTGGGCTGTACTGCCTGCTCGGTGACGCCCGGCGTGACCCCCGGGATAGCTACGGCATCACTCCCCGGGAGCTGCGCGACCGATTTGCCGACGGCTGGACGGTCGAGTTCGTCTACGAGACGATATTCGAGCGGCGGTATAGCGCCAACCCCGCGTACCTCGCCGGTATTCGTCGACCCATCGATTCGTGACTCGGTACCGACCCTCGTGGCAGTTTTATTATATTTGCTGGTGTGTCACACAGTATGGACGACCCGTTCGGTCGCGCGCTCCGTGACCACTATCACGGCGAGTGCGACGACCCACTGGTGCACCGCGACGGCGCCGAGACGGCGGAACATCCGATCGAACGCTTCTATTTCGGTACCTTCCCCGACGACACCCAGGATGCCGAGTGGCTCCGCTCGTGGCTGGACGGCCCGCTGCTCGATGTCGGTGCCGGGGCGGGCGAGCACGCGCTGTTCTTTCAGACGCAGTTCGAGACTGTCGCCATCGAACCGAGCGAACCGCTGGTCGAGACGATGCGGGACCGCGGAGTGGCAGACGCCCGGCTGGCCGATATGTTCGAGCTGCTGGAGACGTTCGAACGCGACCGGTTTCAATCGCTGCTCGTCCACGGTACGCAACTGGGGCTGGCCGGGTCGAGACACGGCCTCCGCGAGTTGCTGGGCGAGTTCGCTTCCGTGACAACGACTGACGCAACGGCCGTCGTGGACTGCTACGACCCGACAGCCGGTGAGGTTTCGGAGTTGCTTGGCTACCGGAGCGACCCAACGCCGGGGCTCGCCTCCCGTGTGCTGACGTTCGAATACGGCGACGACGTGAGCGAGACGCTGCTCTTTCGCCTGTTCAGTCCCGACCGACTCCGGGAGGCGACGACCGGGACCGGCTGGGCGGTCAGCGACGTACAGCGGCCGTCCAACGACCACTACTACCGCGCGGCGCTGACGAAAGGGTAGCGGCCGTTGCGACGAACCACAACCCCTACTTGCCTCCCCGGTGACCCGCAGATATGGAACTGGGCCTCATCGGACTCGGACGGATGGGACAGATTGTCGCAGAACGCGTCATGGACGACGGCCACGACGTGGTCGCGTTCGATATCGACGACGACGCCGTCGCCGAGATGGCCGACGCTGGTGCGACCCCTGCAGACTCGATAGCGAGCGTCGCCGAGCAGTTAGGGGATGAAAAGCGCATCTGGCTGATGGTCCCCGCCGGCGACCCCGTCGATGCCGCGCTGGACGAACTCGCACCCCACGTCGACGGCGACGACGTCATCGTCGACGGCGGCAACTCCAACTTCCACGACTCCACCCGTCGTGCAGGCGAAACCGAGGCGGCGTATCTCGACTGTGGCACCTCCGGCGGCCCTGCCGGTGCAGAACTCGGATTTTCGCTGATGGTCGGCGGTCCCGAGTGGGCCTACGACGAACTGACACCAGTGTTCGACGCCGTCGCCACCGGTCCGGACGGCCACGACCGGATGGGTCCCGCCGGCAGCGGTCACTACGTGAAGATGGTCCACAACGGCGTCGAGTACGCGCTGATGCAGGCCTACGGCGAAGGGTTCGAACTCCTTCACGAGGGCCGGTACGACCTCGATATGGAGGCGGTCGCGCGCACCTGGAACAACGGCGCAGTCATCCGCTCGTGGCTGCTGGAACTCTGCGAGGAAGCGTTCCGCGAGGAGGGCAACGACCTCGGTGACGTGGCCGACCACGTCTCAGGCGGCTCGACCGGCACCTGGACCGTCCAGGAGTCACTGGAGCAGGAAGTGCCGCTCCCGCTCATCTATCAGGCACTCACTGAGCGGTTCAACTCGCGGGCGACTGGTGACGGCGAAGGCCGGTTCTCGCGCCGCCTGGCGAATCGGCTCCGGTACGGCTTCGGTCGACACGAAATCGAGCGACAGTAGCCGCTTCAAACAGTATCGACGACTACTCTCTGGAACGGAGATCCCCCTGTATTCCCAAAGTGTGGTTTTAGTAACAGGATTCATATTGGATGCCGACATAGGTTCACACATGACAGAACATATTCTGGTCCCGATCGACGAGTCAGACCCGTCGAGCGATGCCATGCAGTTCGCAATCGAGCACCATCCGGAGGCGACGATCACGGCAATACACGTCGTCGACCCCGGAGAGGCCTTCGCGGGGACGAGCATCGAGGGTGCGGCTTCCCGACAGGACGTATTGGAAAGTCAGGAGAGACACGCGGAGAAGCTCCTGGAAGACGTCCGCGAGAAAGGCGAATCCGAGGGAGTGACTATCGAGACCGACACCGTCGTCGGGAACGTCTCGCGGTCGATTATCGAGTACATCGAGGAGCACGATATCGACCACGTCGTCATCGGCAGCCACGGTCGAACCGGCGCGAGTCGTATCCTGTTGGGCAGCGTCGCAGAGTCGGTCACGCGGCGCTCGCCGGTACCGGTGACGGTCGTTCGGTAAGACGGCCGCGCCGGCTACTCCCCGTTCGAGATGCGAGAATGCGAACCGATGAGCGCGCCGGAGAGGTCGAGGTCGTGGACGGTCGCCTCGCTATCGATGATCGAATCTCGGACCGTCGAATCCGCGACGGTCGCGCCGGGGAACACAAGCGAGCGGTCGAGGTCCGCGCTGTGAACCGTCGCGTCGGCCATGATGTGGACGTTCTCGCCGATTTCGGTGTCCTCGACGGTAGCCGACTGTGCGACGATCGAGTCGCCGTCGAGCGCCCACTCGACAGCTTCGAGGTAGCTCTCCGGTGTGCCGATATCGAACCACGCGCCGTCGAACGTGAAGGCGTGGACCTCGCTGTGTTCGACGAGCCACTGGATGAACCAACCGGGTTCGTCGGGGTTGTTGCCGTCTGCCAGATACTCCCCAAACCGGACGCTCTCGGCCGGGAACGCATAGCAGGCAATCGAGACGAGCGTACTCGGCGGGTCGTCGGGCTTTTCCTGGAAGTCCACGACGCGGTCGCCGTCCAACTCGACCAGACCGTAGGACTTTGCCTTCTCGCGAGAGCCAACGTCGTAGGCAGCGAGTGTCGGTGTCGACTGCTCTTCGAAGAAGTCGAGGAAGTCGGCCACGTCGAAGCTGATGAGGTTGTCACCGGCGATGACGAGCAGGTCCTCGTCGGCGATCCCTTCGCGCTCGACCAACTGTGCGAGTGCGCCGACGACGCCGAACTTCTCGTCCTCGTCGGTGGTGTCCTCGACGGAGAGTTGCGGTTTCTCGAAGCCGGTCTCGGCGACGTGGTCGCGAAAGTCCTCCGCAAAGCGCTCGTTCGTGGAGACGAACACGTCGTCGATGCGGTCGTCGGCCTCCAGTTGCGAGAGAATCGTGTCGATGACGGTCGTCTCGCCGACCGGGAGGAGCATCTTCGGGCGGTGGCGGGTGACGGGCCACAGCCGCGTGGCGTACCCCCCAGCGAGTACGACTGCTTTCATATTCTGAACGTTCAATGGGGCGGATAAATCCCTTTTCATCCCGCTGTCGGCGAAACGATGATAGTCGTACACGGAGTAGCGTGAGTATGCGCGAGGCGAGTCGGACGACGCGCGAACGAATCGCAGACCGCCTGCGTGACCAGCCCCTCCCTGCCGGCACGCTCGCCCGGGAGTTCGACATCCGGGCGGCCACGGCACTCGACCACGTCCAGCACATCGCACGCTCGCTCGACGGGACAGACGAGGAGCTCCTCGTCGCTCCTCCGGAGTGCGAGCAGTGTGGTTTCACAGACTTCGACGACCTGGTGAACCGTCCGAGTCGGTGTCCCGAGTGCAAAAACGAAGGCGTCGCAGAGCCAGTGTTCAGCGTCGAGTGAGGTGGACAGCCACCACAGGCGAAACAGCATCACGGCGGCCACGGGAACTCACCTCTCGCGTTGTTGTGCATGAACTCGCGGTTTCGGTCCGGCCAGTCTAGCAGCCGGTCCCGAAGCAGGTCGCCGCCCTCGGTTTCCGGGTCGGGACCGCCGAGTTTGGCGCTGATAAAGAGGAGTAGCCCGCCACCGTAGCCGACGACGACGGTGACGAGCGTCATCACCGTTATCGAGAGAACGAGTTGCAGGAGCCGTTTGCCGAACGGTTTGTCTCCCTGAGCAGTGTGCTCGGTCTGGTCCATAGGATGACGTTGTAGCGCTACAAAATAACTCAAGACACGCTGTTGCTGGTTCGGAAATTCGACACAACGGTTATATTGGAGACTTCTAGTTCCCGGAGAAGCCGATTCGGCCGCGCGAAGAGAGCCTGTATCAAAGGTATTCGATCGAGGAATCTCTGGGATTACGGTCTTCGAGATGCCCATCGACTGCCTTCACCACGTCACCGATTTTTCTATTCGCTTGTTGAACGTAAATCAGTCCCGTCTGGTCCAACCCTTCTCCCTCGACGAGTGAAAGGAAATTATCGTCGAAGGTCACGAGAATCCAGTTGTTCTGCGCTGCGTATCGTAACTGGTCACGGTCAGGGTCACCGAGTGTGCCTTCGTCTCTGGCTGTGTAGACAGCCACGACGGCGAAGCCCATCTGCGACAGGAACCCAGATGCTCTCGTCGCAGTACAACGGCCGACTCATGCGGATGCAGATTCAGAGGGGACGACGCGGAAATCGTCGATATGGTCGTAGTAGTACGCCAGTGCCCGGTGGACATCCGCCAGCGTCAGGTCCGGGTACAACTGCGTTATTTCGTCCGGCTCGTAGCCACTGTGTTCGTAAGCACTGGCGATATCTTTCACACGAATACCGGTGCCCTCGACTGTCGGCGCACCATCACTGTGTTGGTCGTCCCGAACGATTCCCATACACAGTTCATAGCTTCCCCATCGGTATCAAATACTGGGTCGCACTCAGTTCCCGGAAAAGCCGATGCGGCCGCGCGAAGAGAGGTCGTGTTCGCCCGACGGGCCAGTCTGCTCGAAATCGTAGTCGTCGTCAGTCAGGTAGACGACGCCATCGTCGACGGTCACGTCCAGTTGTTCGACGGTCGCGCCCTCGCAGGGTCCGTAATTACAGTACCCTGTGTCCCGCTCGAAGGTCGCGCCATGTTTCGTGCAGACGAGTTCGTCGTTGCGCACTTCTGCGCCGCTCCCAGAGTCGAAACGCACGTCGGTCCAGTGGGGACAGTAGTTTTTCATCGCGACGACGCCGTCAGCGAGTCTGAGAAGGATCACCTCTTCGAGGTCGAACCCGTCGCGCACAGTAAAGAGAAACGAGCCGTCCTCGGGAACGTCGTCGACCGGCGCAATCCTGCTGTCCTCGTCCATACGCCCCCGATTCGGGAGCGGAGGGCTTGAACGGTACGATTCAGTAGTGTTCTGTCTCGACGCGCTCGTCGAAGAGTTTGCCGAGTAGCCTCGTCATCGGACCCACGTCCAGTTCGGTGCCGTCGACGGTCGTCACCGGCCGCACCTCCCAGGTCGTGTTCGTGACGAACGCCTCGTCGGCACTGCGGAGGTCCGGAATCGAGTACCGGCCCGTCTCCACCGGCAACCCCTCCGAGCGGGCGATATCCAGCACGACGCCGCGGGTAACACCAGGGAGCAAATCGAGGTCGGTCGCCGGCGTCTTGAGCGTCCCGCCATCGACGAAGAAGACGTTACTCGTCGCCCCCTCGGTGAGATATCCCTCCACGTCGGCCATAATCGCCTCGTCGGCGTCGGTCCCCTCCAGTTCGAGTCGTGCGAGAATGCCGTTGAGGTAGTTGTGCGTCTTCGCATTCGCCGGAATGGCGGCCGACGGAATCCGACGCGTCTCCGCGGTCTGGAGTGTTGCCGGGTCGGCCCAGACGGACTCGCCGTCGGTCCCGCCGCGGGGGAGTTCGTCGACGATGACCGTAATCGTCGGCGCGACTCTGGGGTCGGGCGTGAGCTTGCCCGCCTGCACGCCGCGAGTCATCGAGACACGAGCGTAGGCGTCGTCGAAGTCGTTGGCCGCGACCGTATCGAGCACTCGTTCTTCGAGGTCGTCGACCGGCGGCATCGCCTCGTCGAAATCGAGCGCCCGGAGCGAGCGGGCGAAGCGCTCGGCGTGGCTCTCCCACTCGAAGATGTCACCGTTGTAGACGCGCAGCGTCTCGAAGATGCCGTCACCGTACAGAAAGCCGCGGTCGCGGACGTTGACGGTCGCTTCCGATGCCGGGACGAGTTTGCCGTCGACGTGGTAGGTCAGATCTGTCATGGGTCAGCTGTCGGGGTCGCCATCGCGAGGAAGTTCGCAATCAGTCGTTCACCCGCGTCGGTCAGAATGCTTTCGGGATGGAACTGGACGCCGACGTGCGGGCGCTCGCGGTGACGGACGCCCATCACGACGGCGTCCTCGTCGGTCGTGTGTGCAGTTTCGACCAGGGTCTCGGGAACTGTCGTCTGCTCGACAGCCAGCGAGTGGTACCGACCGACCTCGATGTCGGCCGGGAGGCCGGCGAAGATGCCGTCGCCGTCGTGAGTGATCGTCGAGGGTTTCCCGTGGACGACGGCCTCGGCGTGGCCCACCTCGGCACCGTTAGCCGCACACAGCGCCTGGTGGCCGAGACAGACGCCGAGCGTCGGATAGTCGCGCTCGGCGAAGATGTCCATCGAGACACCTGCCTCCTCGGGCGTGCCGGGACCAGGCGAGACGACGATTGCGTCGGGGTCGAGGTCGTCGATACCGTCGAGAGTGATTTCGTCGTTGCGGCGGACGAGGACTTCGCCCTCCGCCTGGGATTGCATTCCAGCGTCTGGTGCGGTGACAACTGCACCGACGTTCTGCGACTGCGTCGCGGAGCCCGGTGCGGTGACAACCGCGCCGACGTACTGGACGAGATTGTACGCGAACGAATCGTAGTTGTCGATGACGAGGACCTTCATGGTTGCTCCACGCTCAACTCGGCGCGTTGCCCGAGCGCCTCGTCGATAGCAGTAACGAGCGCCCGGCCTTTGTCGAGCGTTTCGGCGTACTCCCGGTCGGGAACCGAATCGTGGACGATGCCGGCCCCGACGCGGAGGTGATACTCCTCGGCGTAGCGCACCAGCGTCCGGATGACGATGTTCAGCGTCGCCCGGTCGTCGAACCCGAAGATGCCGATCGACCCGGTGTAGGGGCCGCGCCGGGTCGCCTCCACCTCGTCGATTATCTCCATCGTTCGGGGTTTCGGCGCGCCGGTGATCGTGCCGCCAGGGAACACCGCGGCAATCGCGTCCGCCAGCGTCGCATCATCTCGGAGTCGCCCCTCGACTTCCGAGACGAGGTGCATCACCTCCGAGTAGCGGTCGACGCGGCGGTACTCGCTCACGTCTACGGTGCCGTACTCGCTGACTTTCCCGAGGTCGTTGCGCTCCAGGTCGACGAGCATCGCGTGCTCGGCGCGCTCTTTCTCGTCGGCGAGGAGGTCCGCTTCGAGTCGGTCGTCCTCGTCGGGGGTCGCGCCGCGCGGCCGCGTGCCGGCGATCGGCTCGGTGACGAGGCGGTCGCCGTCACGCTGGAGGAGGAGTTCGGGACTCGCGGAGACGAGGTCCACGCCCGGAAACTCAAGCAGCGCGGAGTACGGCGCGGGGTTGACCTCGCGGAGTGCGTCGAACGCCTCGACGGGATGGACGGCGGCGGGCGCGTGCAACCGCTGGGAGACGTTCGCCTGGAAGGTGTCGCCGTCGCGGATATACGCTTTGACCTGGCGGACGCGCTCGGCAAACTCTTCGCGGGTGCAGTCGCTCCGGAAGTGTGCACTGTCGGTCGTCACCGGCGGATCCCCGACGGCGGGGTCGCCCTCCGTCGCCGCCCGCGCGAGTTCGCGGGCGTGGTCGCGGGCCAGCCGATACGTCTCTGCCAGCGCCTCGGCATCGTCCGGGTCGTCGATACGCGGGCACGCAGTGATTCGAAGCGTCACGTCGCCCTCGCTCGGCCGCTCCCAGGCGGCGATTCGGTCATAGGTTGCCAGTTGGAGCCTGGGGAGTTCGCGGTCCCGGACCGCATCCGCGGGAAGCGATTCGAGTTCGCGGGCCACGTCGTAGGAGAGCCAGCCGATAGCACCACAGGGATAGGGGACGTCGCACTCGCCGCGGACGAGGGTTTCACCGTCGAGAGCGGTTTCGAGGGCGGCGAGCGCACTCGCCCCAGCGTCGACTTCGACGAAGTCTGCGGGCGTAACAGCGAAGTAGCCCCACCCGGACTGACCGCCGGTCGTATCGAGGAAGACGCCGCCGGGACCGTCGCGTGCCCGTCGGTAGGCGAGGAAGGGGTCCGAAACGGTCACGCGGAGTTCGACCGGGACGCGGGCACCGGGCGGTGCGTCGCGTGCGGTCCGGAGGTAGGTCTCCCGGTCGGTGACGACCTCGAACATTACCGGCAGAAACGACAGGAGCGCCTAACCGTTTTGCGGTTTTCCGAAGGTTCAGAACGACTGCGCGCGCTCGACCCAGTCGCCGGCACGGGTTTCGCCCGTCTCGGCAGCCGCTGCGACCTCGGCCGGGTCGGCTGCCGCGAGGTCCGCAACCGTCTCGATGCCGACCGCTTCGAGTCGTTCGGCGTACGTCGGGCCGATACCCTTGATTTCCTCGACCGACGGACTGTCTGCCGACTCGTCGGCCGGCTCCTCCTCAGTGGCCGATTCTGCTTCTGCGGCCGGTTCTTCCTCGGTGACTGATTTCTCTTCCGTGGCCGATTCCTCTTCCGCATCCAGTTCTTCGTCAAGAGTCGCCTGCTCGTCGGCCGGCGACTCCGCAGTCTCTTCCTCGGCAGTCGGTTCCTCGTCGTCCGACTCCTCGGAGACTGGTTCCGGTTGCGTCTGTTCGGTAGTCGATGCTGCGGTACTCTCCGGTTCGTCGGTCGCCGTCGGCTCACTTTCGCCGACAGTCGCCCCTGTCTCGTCCGCCGATTCTGTCTCACCATCCATCTGCTGTTGTGCCGCGTCTGTCCCCTTGACGGCGTGTTCAGATTCGGCGGCAGGTTCATGCTCAATAGTTACGTCAGGCTCGGTGTCCCGGGCGGGCGAGTGCCCATCCTGGTCAGAACCGAGGAGAGACTTGAGTTTGTCCAGCAACCCCATGGCGGATAATTGTGACGGGGAATACTTAAACTCGTGTCCGAAGCGCCTCGTTCATCTCGTCGACGGGTGCGTCGCGACCGGTCCATCGCTCGAACGCCTCGACGCCCTGGAACAGCAGCATCCACGCACCGTCGATGGTCGTCGCACCGGCGGCCGCCGCGTCTGCGAGCAGGCGCGTCTCGATCGGCGAGTAGACCGCATCGAGCACCGCGATATCAGCGTGCAGCGCGTCGGCGGGCACCGGCGAGCGGTCCTCCTCCATCCCGACGCTGGTGGCGTTGACCAGCAGGTCCGCTTCGGGGACCAGGGCAGAGAGCGCGTCGAGACCGTGCCCCTGTGCGCCGGATTCACCGGCAGGATGGGAGGCTGCGACAGCCGCCGCGAGGTCGTGGGCTTTCGCCTCGGTCCGGTTGGCGATATGGACGGTCAGCCCCTCGTCGGCCAGCGCGAACGCGACTGCGCGGCCAGCGCCGCCGGCACCGACGACGACAGCCTCACCGGTGAGTTCGACGCCATGATGCGTAAAGGAGCGGACGACGCCGGCGGCATCGGTGTTGTAGCCGGTCGGCGGCGACGTCGAGAAGTCGACAGTGTTGACCGCGCCAATGCGCTCGGCCAGCGGCGTCGGGTCGACCGCTTCGAGCACCTGTTGCTTGAACGGAATCGTGACGTTCAGCCCGGCGATACCAAGCGTGGCCGCACTCTCGACGGCCCGTGCGCCAGCGTCGGCGTCGGGTTCGAACGTGACGTAGCGGGCGTCGATACCGAGTTCGGCGTAAGCGGCTTCGTGCATCGGCGGCGATAGCGAGTGTTCGACGGGGTTGCCGAGAAGACCGTAGACGTCCATATCGGCAACTCCGGGCGGGGGCGTATAATCGCCACGGTCGGCCACCTAAGTCAGCGAGGGAGTCCCGCCGTTCACGGCGGGTGTAGGTGATATCGCAAGACATTCTTACTGAACGGTCAAGTGGTTCGACAGTGAGCCGTTTCCGTCACCCACTTGTTATCGTCGCGCTCGCTGCCGCGCTCTCGGTACCGTGGGTCCTCACCTGGGCAACCGGTGCCGGTTTCGGCGATGTCACTACCGTCGCAATTAGCGGCATCGCCGTTGTCGGCGCGTCCTTCCTGCTGGCGTGGGGTGCCGAGACCGCCGAGAAGGACGTGCCCCGCGCCTTCGCTATTGCCGTGCTCGCAGTACTCGCCGTCGCTCCGGAGTACGCCGTCGACGCGCTGTACGCGTGGGGCGCGGGTTCCGGCGGCGCGACCGCCGAGGCCTGCCGCAGCGTCGCGACTGGCGGTCACGGTGCGAGCGCGGCGGCAAGCGGACTGGCCGGTGCCTGCCAGGACGCGAACCTCGCGGTCGCCAACATGACCGGCGCGAACCGCATCCTCATCGGCATCGGCTGGGCCGGTATCGCCCTCCTGACCGTCTGGCAGGCCCGCCGAACCGCCGACCCCGCAGTCGACTACCGCGAGGGGTTTCTCGCCACGCGCGTCACGCTGGATAAGGACATCGCGACCGAGATCACGTTCCTCTTTGCCGCGACGGCGTGGGCCTTCTTCGTCCCGCTGGGCGGCGGTATCGATATCCTCGATTTCACCGTGCTCGTGGGCCTGTACGTCGCCTACATCGGCATCATCATCCGGGGCGACATCGAAACCGGCGACGAACACGTCGGCGTCCCCGCCTACTTCCAGCGGTTCCCACGACCGGTTCGCGTGTCCACCGTCCTCGGCCTCTTCGCTTATTCGGGCTTTCTCATCTTCATCGCCGTCGAACCGTTCGCCCACGGTCTCGAGAACATCGGCGAGTCGATCGGTGTTCCGGCCTTCTTTATGATTCAGTGGATTGCGCCGCTGGCCAGCGAGTCACCGGAACTCATCGTCGTCGCCGTCCTCGTCTACAAAGCCCGCTCGACGGCGGGGTTCAACGCACTCATCTCCTCGAAACTCAATCAGTGGACACTGCTCATCGGGACGCTCGTCGTCGTCTACTCGATTGCGCTGGGCCGGTACGGCACGCTCCCGTTCGACCAGATTCAGGCCGCGGAAATCTGGATTACCGCCGCACAGTCCTTCTTCGCGCTCGCGTTGCTGGTCGATTTCAGCATCTCGGTTCGAGAGGCCGTCGCGCTCTTTACCCTCTTTATTTCGCAAGTCCTCCTCGAGTTTACCTTCCTCAGAGTCTGGGAACCGTTCCCAGACCCGAAATACGAACTGCTGCTGGCCTACACCGCACTCTACCTCCTGCTCGGGACAGCGTTACTCATCGCCCGACGGAATCGGTTGCACGAACTGTTCGAGTTGACCGCCTTCGCCGTCCGGAAGGCCGCCGGCCGGCATCCGACGAAACCTGACCACGCTGATTGATGCTCGGAATCCTCATTTCGCGGGCCGACGACGCATCGACGCACATCGGCGAGCATCTGCTCGATATAGCCGACTGGAGCGAACAGACCGACGACAGTCGCCCCGACGCCGCGGGCGGCGGAACCGTCTACCGAACGGAGGGAGCCGAACTCCGCGAATTCGAGGAGTTACACCTTTACCTCGACCGGCCGGCCGACGCCTTCGACGACATCGACGTGCTCGTGTTCGCGTCGAAACACGCTGGCGAGACGGGACAGTTGCTGACAGCCCACCACACCGGTAATTTCGGCCCGGCCGACCATGGCGGCGAGGACAACGCCGTCGCCCACGCCTGCCCGAACACACACGCCCACGTCCTCGACGCGCTCGAAACGCACGCGCCAGCGGGATATGACGTAGGTATGGAAGGAACCCACCACGGCCCGACGGACGTGGGCGCACCGTCGATGTTCGTCGAAGTCGGATCCAGCCAGTCCGAGTGGGACGACCCCGCCGCCGCCCGTGCGACCGCACGAGCGATTCTCGACTGTCGCGGTGTCCCGGCGGACTGCGACCCCGAGAACGGCGGCGGAGACGTCCACCGACGGCATCTCCTCGGCATCGGCGGCGGCCACTACGCACCCCGATTCGAGCGAGTCGTCAAAGAGACCGACTGGGCAGTCGGCCACATCGCCGCCGACTGGGGGCTCGACGCGATGGGTGACCTCGACAGCGCGGCCAGCCAAACGGTGCTGTCGGCAGCCTTCCAGGAGAGCCGTGCTGCCTACGCGCTGGTCGACGGTGACCGTCCCGACGTGGCGGCGGCCGTCGAGCGCGCCGGCGGTCGCGTCGTCAGCGAAACGTGGGTCCGCGAGACCGACGGCGTCCCCCTGGGATTCGTCGACCGGGTCGAATCGGCGGTGGCGACCGTCGACGATGGACTGCGCTTCGGTGCGACCGCGACTGGCTACGATGGGGAGTTCACCGTCGTCGGCCTCCCAACGGGACTGCTCGACGAAACGCGCGGCATCGACAGGGAGGCGACCTACGGGATTCTCGACGAACGCGCGCTCGCCTTCGGCACCGATCAGGGCGGCACTCGACCGACGAATCCGGTCGTCCTGGCCGACGAAACAGACAAAGAAGGTGTGTTCGACGAACTCGCGACCGTTCTCGACCAGCGCTACGATAGCGTCGAGCGGGAGGGCGAGGAACTCGTCGCCCGCGAGCAGGCGTTCTCGGCTGAAAAAGCCCGGACGCTGGGGATCCCCGAAGGTCCGAAGTTCGGCAAACTATCCAGTGGCCACCCGGTCGAGGTCGACGGCGAAACCATCCCACCGAGCGCAGTGAGCGAACAGCGGGAACGTCGGTTTCGACTGGAGTAGTTCCGGACTATGATTTCGGGTGGAAATATAGGGGACGACTAGACGAAGCGTCAGCCGAGCGTCAGACGCAGGGGAAAACCTATTAGGGTCCGTCTGCAAAGGAGCATTTAAATATGGACTCGATCATCGACGACGCAATCGACGAGGCCGAGGAGGAACGGGAGGAAGCGGCCGCCGACGCCGAGTCGGAAGAACAAGGGACGCCAGCAGCAGACAATCCGTCGACGTCGGGCCAGATGACAGACGAGGAACTGGCGTCAGTCGTCGAGGACCTCGAAACGAAAATCACCGTCGTCGGCTGCGGGGGCGCCGGCGGCAACACCGTCACCCGGATGACCGAAGAGGGGATCCACGGCGCGAAACTGGTCGCGGCCAACACCGACGCCCAGCACCTGGCCGACGAGGTAAAAGCCGACACAAAGATTCTGATTGGCAAGAAGCGCACCAGCGGTCGGGGGGCCGGCTCGGTGCCGAAAATCGGCGAGGAAGCGGCTCAAGAGAACATCGAGGACATCCAGCAGTCCATCGACGGCTCCGACATGGTCTTCGTCACGGCCGGTCTCGGCGGCGGAACCGGGACCGGCGCGGCACCCGTCGTCGCACAGGCCGCACAGGAAGCGGGGTCGTTGACGATTTCCATCGTCACGATTCCATTTACCGCGGAGGGTGAGCGCCGACGGGCCAACGCCGACGCCGGTCTCGAACGGCTCCGCGCGGTGAGCGACACCGTCATTGTCGTTCCGAACGACCGCCTGCTCGATTACGCGCCGTCGATGCCGCTCCAGGACGCCTTCAAGATCTGTGATCGGGTCCTGATGCGCTCGGTCAAGGGAATGACCGAACTGATTACCAAGCCCGGCCTGGTCAACGTGGACTTTGCTGACGTTCGGACAATCATGGAGAACGGCGGCGTCGCGATGATCGGTCTCGGTGAGTCCGACTCGGAGAACAAGGCGCAGGACTCGATTCGCTCGGCGCTTCGCTCGCCGCTGCTCGACGTGGAGTTCGACGGCGCGAACTCCGCGCTCGTCAACGTCGTCGGCGGGGCGGACATGAGTATCGAGGAGGCAGAAGGTGTCGTCGAAGAGATTTACGACCGTATCGACCCCGACGCACGCATCATCTGGGGTGCGAGCGTCAACCAGGAGTTCGAGGGGAAGATGGAGACGATGATTGTCGTCACCGGCGTCGAGAGTCCACAGATTTACGGCAAGAGCGAGGCAGAGCGTGAGAAGGCGGCCCAGCAGCTCGGTGAGGATATCGACTACGTCGACTAACGAGGCTGTTTTTCCGCGGAGCCGAATCGGTTCGAACGGCCCCACTCCACCAGTGTCGGAAGATAGAAAAGCGCCGAGTGGCAAACCAGCCTCATGAACACGCCCACGGACCTCAGTTCGTACGTCCGCGTACTCAAGTTAGCGAGTACGCCCTCCTGGGAGGAGTTTTCGCAGGTGGCCAAGATCGCGGGGGCAGGTATCGCGCTGGTCGGCCTTCTGGGATTCCTGATTTACACGGTCATGTTCTACATCCCAGGTGGTCCATGATGGACGAGGACGACTTCAACGGGAACTCGCCACAGGACCCGCTCAGTGCCGGTCCCGGCGAGAGTCCACTGGACGATGACCCCGAGCCAGAGGAAGACGACCTGCTGGACGCCGAACCCGCCGAGATGGACGAGCCGGAAGAGCCACAGGAAAAAGAGTACAACACCGGCATCTACGCGATCAAGACGACGGCGAGCCAGGAGCGGACTGTCGCGGACATGATTATGAACCGCGAGGAGCCGTCGATTCACGCCGCGCTGGCGCCGGACTCGCTGACCTCCTACGTGATGGTCGAGGCCGACGACCACAACGTCTTCGACCGCATCCTTGACGAGATTCCCCACGCCAACGGTGTCGTTCCCGGAGAATCCTCCATCTCAGAGGTCGAGCACTTCCTCTCCCCGAAACCGGACGTGGAGGGTATCGCCGAGGGGGACATCGTCGAACTCATCGCCGGCCCGTTCAAAGGCGAGAAGGCGCAGGTCCAGCGCATCGACGAGGGCAAAGACCAGGTCACTGTCGAGCTGTACGAGGCGACGGTTCCGATTCCGGTTACCGTGCGTGGTGACCAGATTCGGGTGTTGGATAGTGAGGAGCGATAGCTCCTCAGACCATGCGAACGGCGAAGCCGTGAGCAGATAGTGAGGAACGCTGACCAACGGGAAGCGTTCCTCAAAAAAGCGAGCGGGGAGCATTTGCGACCCGCGAGCTAACTCCGAAGAACGCTAAACGTTCTTCGTACTCTCGTTCGTTTTTTCCGGTCGAAGTCCGAGACGCTCAGTCGTCGGCAGCGGCAGCGAACGACGTGGTTTCCCGTGCTTCCCGGGACTCCTGTTCGTCACGGAGCGACGCTGCGGTGTCACTCATCTCTCGGGCGACCAGCCGCTGCTGGTCGCTCAGTGACCGCGTCGACGCTTCGAGTTTGGCGACTGCACTCCCGAGACTCGTCAGGTCGGTGCTCAGCCCGTCCATCGACTCGCCGAGCGTCGAGAACGCATCACCCAGGCCGCGGTCGTCAGCTGCGGACGTGTCATCCATACACAAACAAAGAGTCCACACAAAAATAGCGACAGTACCAAACTCGTTAGGAGATAAGGAGCAGCCGTCTCAGCGGTCGACGTAGGCTTCGGTGGCGAGACGGTGGACGGTGTCGTGGATCTCGTCGACTTTCTCGGCCTGTTCCTCGCTGGTGGCGGCAGCGGTCTGGACCTCGTTCGAGACCTCTTTGGCCCGAGTAACGACTTCGTCGAGCATACTCGCGATCTGCTCCGTACTCGTCGCCTGGTCGTCGGTCGCATCAGAGACCTGTTCAATGCCCTCGGCAGCCTCCTCGACGGCTTCGACGATGTCTGTGAGCGCCGCCGTCGAGTCTTCGACCTGCTCCAGTCCGCGTTCGACCTGTTTGTTGGTCTCTTCGAGGTTCTCGACGGTGTCCCGGGTGTCGGATTTGATGTGTGAGACCATCTGCTCGATTTCGCCGGCGCGCTGCTGTGACTCCTCGGCCAGCGATTTGACCTCGTCGGCGACGACAGCAAAGCCGGAGCCAGCCTCGCCCGCACGCGCGGCCTCGATGGAGGCGTTCAGCGCGAGCATGTTCGTCTGTTCGGCGATGTCGTCGATGACCTCGACGATCTCGTCGACCTCGTCGACACGCTGGCGGAGCGCCTCGACATCCTCGGCGACATCGTTGGCCGAATCGGCGACGTCCTGCATCACTTCTTGTGTCTGTTCTGCGGTCTCCTGGACCTCCGTGGCGGCGTCGTCGGCGTTGTGGGCTGTCGACGCGACCTCGTCGCTGGTTGAGGCGATCTCCTCGATCGTCGCCGAGAGGTTGGCCACCTCGTCGCTGACAGTCGCCAGCGTCTCGGATTGCTCGTCGGCGAGCGTCGAGATGTGCTGGCTGGTGTCGGCAACCGACTCGACGGAGTCGTGGAGGTCACCGGTCTGGTCGGCCACGTCGGCAACGATGTCAGAGAGACGGTCCGCCATCTGGTTGAGCGAGTCGACCACTTCCAGCAGTTCGTCGTCGATGTGCTCAGTCTCCTCGACCGACGCCCGAGCTTTCAGGTTCCCGGCCTCGATTTCAGCCATCGTGTCCTGCAGTTCGGCGACCATCGCCCGGAGCTGTTGTTGCTGGAGGGCATCCTCGGTGCGGTCGTGAATCATCTCGACGACGCCAGCGAGATCACCGTCCTCGTAGATAGGGGCGGCACTGAACTCGATGTGGCGGTCCTCGCCGAGCGCGTCTTTCATCACGCTCTGGTCGGCGTACAACGTGTAGTCGACATCCTCGACGCGCGGGACGCCGTGCGCCTCGTCGGCGCTCTCGGGGGCTTCCAGTACCTTCTCGGCCAGCGTCATCGACCGGCGGCCGTCGTGATAGAAGGCCGGACCGATGACGCCGTGTTCCTCCTGAAGTTGCCTCGCACCCTCCTCCGATTCGCCAGTGAGTTGCTGCAGCGAACGGTTCCAGTTGGTGATTTCGCCGTCAGCGTTGACGACGAATATCGGGGTGTCGATGTGATTCAACAGGGCGTGGTAGTCGAACGGTACCGCTGCCGGCCCATCCTGGTCCGACCTGGCGAGTGTGCCACCGTCAGCACGGGTCTGCTCGCCTCCCGACTCGTCGGCCCCAACTACTGTCTCAGCCGCCCCGTGAGTCGCGTTCGAAGAGTTGTCCTGTGTCATTACCTCATACCACCATAGTAGACACTGATAAGTACCCAATCTAATTATTCAAAACGACCATATTACCGAGAGCGAAGCCGACGCTACCCGGCCCCATCGAGACGGGTCGTGACTATCCGTTTCCTTCGATGCGGTCGACGACTTCCCGGATGTCGGCGGCGTCCTCGATGTCTTCTTTGATAGTCTCGCGTCGGCGGACATCGGCGGCACTCGCGTCGTAGGCGCGCACGTAGTCCGCGCGTGAGTGCTCGTCGAAGGCGTGCCGAATAGCGAAGTAGCCGTCGGGGACGACAGCGCCACAGACCTTGCACTCGATGCGGTCGTGTTCGGTCGCCTGGTGGACGATGAGGTCCTCGACCCGGTCGAACGTAGCGTCGTCGCCTTCGATGGCGCACTCCCAGCGTGCCATTTCTGTCGGATGGGAGACTCTCCGGCGATAAAAACGTTCCTCCCGGTGGCAATGGAAAGTCCTAACCGCAATAGCACCGAATCCGCCGGCAGTGACGACGACACACGTCGATATGCACGTGAAGATACTCGACGAACGGGTCGTCGAGCGCGCCAAGCGGCGCGGCATCGACGTGCTCGTCTACGCCCCACACTTCACGCGCTGGACGACGATTCGCAAACGGGCCGAACGATTCAGCGACGACGACCTGCTCGTGGTCCCCGCACGGGAACTGTTTACCGGCGACTGGCGAAATCGCCGACACGTCCTCGCACTGGATCTACAGCGAGGGATCCCCGACTTTCTCACGCTCGATGGCGCGATGAACGAACTCGCCAAACAGGACGCCGTCGTCTGCGTGCCACACCCCGGCTTTCTCACTATCAGTCTCGAACGCGAGCACATCCGGGAGTACCGCGAGCACGTCGACGCAATCGAGGTGTACAATCCGAAACACCTCGCCCGGGACAACCGTCGCGCCCGCGCGCTCGCCTCAGAGTTCGACCTCCCCGGCTTTACCTCCTCGTACGCTCACCTGTCGGGGACAATCGGCGAGTGCTGGACCGCCTTCGACCGTGATATCGACACCGCTGCGGACCTTCACGCCGCGCTCAGAGACGGGATGCCACGAACGGCCACACACCGCGACGGACTCGGCCATCTCAAGCGACGCGCGATCGAGATAGCACACATCGGCTACGAGAACACCTGGAAGAAGCTCGACCGTGTGTATCTCTCCGGCACGGAACCGACCCACCCCGACCACGTCGCCTACGGCGGCGCCTTCGACGACAGCAGCGTCTACTAGATACCGAGTGCCTGCTGTGCCTCGACCACGACCGGCGACCCGTACGTCACCAGCAGGAAGATACCCGCAATCTCGACGGCCGTGATACTGAACATCATCAGGTCGGTGTACTTGCTGTCGACCGGAATCCCGAAGGGAACGTCGAACTCCTTGTCCCAGACTGGGTAAAACAGCGCGATACCCCGCGTCGTCCCGAGTACGTCCAGGACGTAGTGCGTGAGAACACCCAGCCAGACCCACTGGAGATTCCCGAAGTAGAACGGATAGGCTGCGACGATAGCCAGCACTGGCAGATTGTGGAGCGTCTTTCGATGCTTGCCGAAGGCCGTGTCCACGTCGGGGAACAGCGCACCGAGGACGACGGGGACGAACACCTCCGCGATCGTAACGAACGTCTCGACATCACCAGCCGGTTCGAGAACGTACCCCAGCCCGATTGCCAGTAACACGCCGTTGAGTACGTGCCCACGTTTGTTCATCGACGGGTACGTCGACGGGCAGACTGACAAGCCTTGTTATTTGCCATCCCGCACGGCCGTCACGAGGTCCTCCAGTGCTCGCGTGGCTGCCTGCTCGCGCACCGCTGCTCTGTCGCCGTCGACAGTGTACCGTTCGACCGCTGTCTTCGAGTTCTCACTCCCCCAGGGTGCAGCCGACGCGACAGCGACTGACACGTCGGCGTCGCAGAGCGTGTCGGCGACGGTCGCTGCAATCGAGTCATCGCTGTCGTCCCGGACCATACCGGACCCAACGACTGAGCCCCCGAAAAGCGTACGGCTGTCGACCACAGCCGAACGTTCAAGACCGAAGCCGCGACCAGCCACGTCCATGCACTGAACTCTGCCACGGCGCGGTTCGCGATTGCGTGACACACCGCGCCGTGACTACCGTTCGTGTCACCTGTTTGCCCCCTTTTGGCCGTATCCAGTCGCCCATCGAAGACGGAAAGAGACAGGTGGACCGCGCCACCACCGACGGGTATGGACTACGAGACGCCGCAGTTCTTCCGCGTCATCCAGTACGCGGCGGCTGCCGACCGCGACGTGGTCGACATGGTCAGCGGCAGCCCTGACTGGGATCCCCCCGAAGCACTCCGCGAGGGACTGCACGACTACGCCGACGCCGACCCCGCCGACTTCCAGTATCCCGCCAGCGTCGGCATCCGCGGGCTCCGCGAGGAACTCGCCCAACGCCGCGGCGTCGACGTCGAGCAGATTATCGTTACCAACGGAACGGGCGAGGCCAACCACCTCGCGATGGTCGGTGGTCTCGACGCCATGCCCGGCAACGAGATCCTGCTCACCGACCCCGTCTACCCCTACTACGCCGGCCGTGCGAACTTCCTCGGTGCCGACACCACGCTCGTCCCCGTAGCTGAGGACGGCCACGCTGACGCGACCGCGATCGCCGACGCGGCCAGTGACGACACTGCAGCCATCGTCATCAACACCCCCAACAATCCGATGGGTGTCACCTACAGCGCAGAGACCGTCGAGCGACTGGTCGAGGTTGCCGAAGAAAACGACGCGCTTCTCGTGAGCGACGAGGTGTACGACCACTTCGATTACACCGGGCGCTTCGAATCGGCGCTGGCCGTCGACTCACCGCACCGGGTCGTCACCAACGCGTTCTCGAAGTCGATGGCAATCACCGGCTGGCGGGTCGGCTACGCCGTCTTTCCACACCCCGACGGCCCTAACGGACATCTGCTCGACGAAGCGCGCACGCGCCACATGCTGACCAACGTCACTGGATCCCGTCCCGTACAGGCCGCTGTCCTGCACGCACTCCGAGAGACCAGCCCCGACTACTACGAGGACGTGCGAGCACGCCTCCGTGAGCGCATCGCCACCTTCACCGACGCGCTCGACGCTGCCGGTGCCGAGTACACCGAACCGGAGGGTGCCTTCTACGTGATGGCCCGGTTCCCCGACTTCCCAGGCACCTTCGAGAACGTCGAACAACTCGTCGACGAGGGTGGTGTCGCCGGGATGCCCGGCGAAGCCTTCGGTGAGGCGCGCGCTGACTGGATACGGTTTTCGCTGACGACCGACCGCGTCGAGACGGCCGCCGAGCGACTGGCAGCGTTTTTTATGTGAGTTCGCTTGGTCGGGCAACGTAGTATGGCGACGTTTCGACCAGGCAGAGAGGAAAGGACCGTTTCCCGATAATAGAGACGAGGTCGAACCCAACTCGTGAGAGTTCCTGTCGTTGGCGGACCGGGTTCGTAAAGTACGTCTCCAAGTCGCCAATCGATGTGCGCTCGAATTTGTACGGGGAAAAGAGACGACCGCCGTTCTTTGTCCGAAGGTATTTATCTCGCACGAAGCCGTGGTCGCTCAGGAGCGCCGGGAGCGCGTACCACTGGTTGTGTGACGAGAAGACGAACGTACCGGAGGGAGAGAGGACGCGTCGTATCTCCTGGAGTGCCTCCCGTCGTAGTTCCACCGGTGAGAGATAATCGAGTCCGTTGAACGCGAAGATGACGTATTTGTACGAGTCAGAATCGAAGGGGAGGTCAGACACGTCGGACGAGACGAACTCGATATCCGGGTGTTCCGAGTTCGCCTGCACGAGCAGCGGCTGGCTGATGTCGGTCCCGGTGACATCGTACCCGCGCGCTTCCAGAGCACTCGTTACCCGACCAGCGCCGCACCCAACGTCCAGTATCTGGCCCTCAGTATCAGAAAAATAGGCATCAATCGCGCGCTCTTCTGGTTCCGAGAGTCCCTGCCGTTTTATTTCACCAGTCTGAAAGAGAATCGACTCCTCGCTCCGAAACTGCTCGTAGTTCTTGTCGCTCTGCGGGGGGAGGGGACCAGGAGGCATAGTCCATGTTGGGGAGAGTAGGAAATCGTTATACGCCGACTAAATCTGGAGATGGTCCTGAAACAGCGAGGCGACATCCATGGGTTCAAATTGAAAGGAGACACAGTATGCCTGAATGCCCGACTCCGACACCGTCGACTGGCAGGACTTCTTCGGCTTCGCCCAGCCGTACGACAACCAGGCCGACGCCATCGAGTCAGCACTTCAGGTCGGGCGCGCGAACGGCTACCTCGCGATGGAGGGACCCTGCGGGACGGGCAAGACGATGGCTGCCCTGACTGCCGGTGCCACCCTGATTCATGAGGGAGAGTACGACCGTATCGTCGCCGTCACGCCGGTCAAACAACAGCTCCAGCAGTTCATCGACGACTTGCGGACGATGAACGCCGGGCTGGAAGAGCCCTTGACCGGTATCTCGCTGGTCGGGAAACGCGACCTCTGCCCGTACGGCCGCGAGGGGGTCTTCCCCGACGACGTGAGCACGCACGACCGGTGTGAGGACCTGCGGGAGAACACCGCACGACTGGTCGAGAGCGACAACAGAAGCGACGACCGCGCGGTCGCCAGTGCCTCGGTCGGCGGCGAAAGCGAGGAAATCTGGTGGGACCCCCAGCTGGGAAGTGACCTCGCCAAACACGCCCGCCCCGACGGACCGGGCCAGCAGACGTTCGAGGACGCACTCGATACCGCGGGCGCGACCAGTCCGTACCGCCGGAGCCAGCCGAGCGCTCCCGAATCGATGGCCGAGGGCGACGACACGCCGCTGTACTGCCCGTTCGAGGCCGACTGGTTCGCCCGGAACAAAGGGTCGCCGGTCGATTTTGCCGTCGGCGAGAACCACGTCGTCACCGCCGACGACTACCTCCCGGCGGCGACCGAGCGGGGTACCTGCCCGCACCGCGTGATGGGCGTGCTGCTAGAGGAAGCGGACGTGGTCGTCGGTAACTACAACCACCTGTTCGACCCCGACTCGCGGCCGCTGCTGGAGTCGATTTTAGACGAGAACACGTTCGTGGTCGTCGACGAGGCCCACCGACTCGAAGAGCGCGTTCGCGATTTGCTCTCCAAGCGGGTCGGCCGTGCAACGCTCAAGCGGGCGCGCAACGACTGCGACCAGCTCCTGACGCGTGCCCGCCAGACCGCCGAGCACAAACAGCAGGTTCGGGACTGTCTGGCCAGCCACGACGTCCCTCTCGATGCGGTCGAACGCGCCCGCGAGTTCTACGACGCCACGCTCACCTGGTTGGATGAGCGCGTTGCTGATCACCTCACCGAGGAGTTCGGCCCGGAGTGGCGTGCCGGCAACACCGACGTCCTCCCCGACCGAACGCTGGAAGTGCCGCTCCGGGACCCCGAAACGGTCGAGCAAGACGAGTTGACCGAGTGGGCCGAGCGGGAGGGATACGCCGGCGACCTCTGGCGATCACTTCCCACAGTTGGGCTGGCCGTCGAGGACGCCGTCGACGAGCTGGGGTTGACCCGAACGCCCGTCTGTACCGCAGTCGGAGCCATCATGAGCCACTGGTGGGAGACAGACCACGCCAGTTACTTGCGAGAGGTCGAGCTCGAGTACTCGCCGGCCGACGAGCGCAGCGTCGAGCGACCCTGGCAGACGCAGTACACCGCCGGACTGGTCTGTTTCGAGTGTATGCCCGGCGACTCGCTGCGCGAGGTGTTCGATGGACTCGGCGGGGGCGTCCTGATGAGTGCGACGCTGGAACCGCTGGACGTCTTTTCGGAGGTCGCCGGACTGGAGGCGCTTCGTCGAGCGGACCGGCCGGTCGTCGAGCGGACGTACCAGCTGCCCTTCCCGGAATCGAACCGGGCGAGTTGGACCGTCGACGCGACGCCGTTTACCGCCCACAATCGTGGCGACCCCGACGAGAACGCGGACCCCGAGACGTGGAACCGGACCCGCGACGAGTACGCACACGTCCTCCGGACGCTGGCGCGCTCGCCGGGCAACGTCCTGATTGCGATGCCGAACTACCGCGAAGCGGGGTGGGCCGGCGATTACCTCGCCGACGTGGTCGAGAAGCCGGTGCTGGTCGACGAGAGTTCGGCAAACGAGGAGACCGAGCAGTTGAAACAGCAGTTCTTCCGGGGCGAGGGAAAGGTACTGGTGACGAGCACGCGCGGAACGCTGACAGAAGGGGTCGACTACGACGGTGAGAAACTCCACTGCTGTGCCGTCGTGGGGGTACCCCTGGTCAATATCGGGTCGCCGCGCGTGCGGGCTGTCCGGCGCGCCTACGCCGACGCGTTCGGCGAAGACAACGCGTTCGAGTACGCGCTGACGGTGCCGGCGGTGCGGCGAGCGCGACAGGCCATCGGTCGGGTCATCCGCGGCGTCGACGAAGTGGGGGTGCGTGCGTTCGTCGGCCGGCGCTTTACCGCGGGCGCGCGCCACAGCGTCCAGCCCTATCTCTCGCCGGGCGAGCGCGAGGAGTTCGTCAGGTTGACTCCCGAGTTCCTCCCTGGGCAACTCGAGTCGTTCTGGGAGGAACATAATCGCCGATAGACGCCACTTACTGGCGGCAACTGCGCCAGGACATCACAAGGCCTATGCAACGTGAGACGACTCGTATAACCGATGCCGGTTTGTAACAACTGTGGCGGGTTCGTGACTGAACGCTATGTCCGAGTGTTCACTCCGGAGGGGTACGACGGACCGCGTGTCTGTCCGAACTGTGAAGATAAACTGAGAGACGGTGCCGACGTACGCGAAGCGCGTTCCTCGCGGTCGTAGCCGTCGCCCGTTTCGACGGGTACACAATCCTTCACCGTCTACCTGTGGGTATGGAACTCGAAGTCGAGACTGTCGAGGATGTCGACGACGCGGTCGTCCCCGATGGCATCGACGCGCCCGATTACGTACTCTACGGTGGGAAAGGCGGCGTCGGCAAGACGACGATGGCCGCCGCGACAGCGCTTGCCAGTGCCCGCGACGGCACGGCGACACTGGTCGTCTCGACGGACCCCGCCCACTCCCTCTCGGACACCCTGGAGACGGACATCCCGTCAGACCCCGCACGCATCCGTGAGGACATCCCGCTCTTCGCGGCCGAAATCGATCCGGAGGAAGCACTCGAAGACGGTCCCTTCGGCGGCGGAGACGCCGGTGGCAATCCACTCGCCGGACTGCTCGGCGAGGACGCCGCCAACCCGCTGGGTAGTTCGATGCCCGGCTCGGACGAGGCCGCCGCGATTCGGCTCCTGCTTGAGTACATGGACGACCCGCGGTTCGACCGCGTGGTCGTCGACACCGCCCCGACCGGCCACACGCTCCGCCTGCTCGAACTCCCTGAGATGCTCGACACGATGGTCGGGAAGCTCCTGACGATGCGCGAGCGCCTCGGTGGGATGATGGAAGGCATGGCCGGGCTGTTCGGGGACAGCGATGCCGACCCCGAGGAAGGTATCGACAGCCTCCGGGAGTTTTCCGACCGTATCGAGCAGTTCCGAGCTGTGCTCCGGGACCCCGCCCAGACGGACTTCCGGGTCGTGATGGTCCCCGAAGAGCTGTCGGTTCGGGAATCGGAGCGATTGCTCGACAGACTGGAAGGGTTTGGCGTCCCCGTTGGCACCGTGGTCGTCAACCGCGTCATGCAGGACCCCGGCGAGGTGGCCGACGTGGGCGAGACCTTCGTCGCACCCAACCACACCGACTGTGAGTTCTGCGAGCGCCGCTGGCAGGTGCAGCGACAGGCCCTCAATCGCTCGCAGGATATCTTTCGGGGCCACGACGTGCGCCGCGTCCCGCTCTTCGCCGAGGAAGTCAGGGGCGAGCGCCTCCTCCGGGTGGTCGCGGCGTGTATCGAAGACTGAGACCGCGGCGCTAGCTAACTTTTCGGAGAATCCGGTAGCCGAAATCGCGGAGCTTGTCCGGCAGGAAGCGACTGTAGAGCATGTACTGTGCGACTCTCCCGACCGGATACCGGGCAGCAGGGTCGGAGACGCTGATGGCGTCGTGAATCGTCTCGGCGACCTGCTCGGGCGTGACGGCGATAGGTGCGCCACCGGCGACGAGCGAGCCGTCCTCGATGATGTCGTAGACCCACTGGTACTCGGAGCGGTACTCGGTGCCCTCGTCGAGTTCTCTGTCGACGCGGCCGTCGAACTCGGTGTCGACAGGACCCGGTTCGACCAGGACCACGTCGACGCCGAACTCCTCAACTTCCGCACGCAGTGCGTCGCTCATCGCTTCGAGAGCGAACTTCGACGCGCTGTAGACGCCGCCGCCGGGCGCGACAATGCGACCGGAGACGCTGGAGACGTTGACGATTGTTCCCTCGTCGACGGTGCGCATATGCGGCAGTACGGCTCGCGTCAGCCGATGGGGACCGTAGACGTTCACGTCGAACTGGGCGTGCACGCGGTCGGTCGGGATGTCCTCGACTGGGCCGTACTGGCCGTAGCCGGCGTTGTTGACCAGTACGTCGAGCGTTCGTTCCTCCTCGATAATTCGGTCGACCACGCGGTCGATATCCTCGCCGCTCGTCACGTCGAGTTCGTCGGTTCGGCAGCCCGCCTCGGCGAGGTCGGTCAGGTCGTCCTCGTCGCGGCTGGTCGCGTAGACGGTCCACCCGTCGTCGACGAGATACTGGGCGGTCGCCCGCCCGATACCCGAAGAACAGCCGGTGATGAGCGCCGTCTCGTCGGTCATGCCCGGGACGACGGCCGCCGGTCATATAATCCCCGGCGATATCACGCTCGGACTACAGTTGCTTCTTGACCTCGTCGGCGTAACTGTCGGCCAGCCGCGTCGGCTCCGGGAGTTTGTACCCCCCACAGCACCGCTCGACGATGTCGACGGCCGTCTCGGCGCTCACTCGGTGACCCGGACTCACGTACAACGGGTTGATGTACTGGTTCGGCGAGTCGTACTGGCGGCTCTGGAAGGCGTAGCCGATGACGGTCCCGTCGGGAGCGGTCACGTCGCCGTCGGCCTCGATAGCGACGCGGGTGCCCTCGGGCAGCGGGTCGGCAAGCGATTGACGTGGCCGGCCACAGAGGAGGTTCTTGGCCACGCCAATCGCCGGGCAGTCGACGGTCACGCCGATGTGCGTCGCCAGTCCCGCCTCACGGAAGTGGATTCGGCCGCTGCCGTCAACAACGAGCACGTCGGGGTCGCTGTCGAGTTCGGCCAGCGCCGACAGAATCGCACCGCCTTCCCGGAAACTGAGCAATCCCGGAATGTAGGGAATCTCGGTCGGTTCGACGGCGTGGACCCGCTCGACTATCTCGTCGCCACGGGAGACCACCACGGCGCTGACGGCGTCGTCGCCGTCGAACGCCTGGTCGACGCCCGCGACGAGCGGGGGCTCCGTCTGCTCACCCAGCCGTTGCTGGTCGCTGTCGTGTGCAACCCCGACGCTCGCGGGATCGAATCCCAGGTCGTCAGTGAAGGTCGCAGCGTCGGCAATCTCCTCCTGAAGTCGTTCCATCGACTCGCGTGACAGTGACGGGTCAGGAACGAACGCCGGGCGGTGGATCTCCATCAGAACGGGCCGCGGCGACGGCCGCCACCCGGACCGCCTGGACCACCAGGGCCGCCCGGTCCGCCGCCGGCGCCGAACTGGAGCTGGTTGGGCATCCGAATCCGGTCTTTGACGCGATAACCGTAGGCCAGCCCGATAATCAGGCCGACGAGGTGAGCGACGTTAGCGACGTTCGACCCGGCGAGGCTCGGGCCGAAGATACCGAGGACGCTAATGCCGACGTAGCCGACGGTCAGCAGCCACAGCGGCACCGGGATAATGAAGTACAGATACACCCGAAGGCCGGGGTTCAGGATCGTCAGCACGCCCATAATCGCCAGGCCGGCACCGCTGGCACCGACGACGCCGCTCGGCACTCCAGGAGTCTGTATCATGCTGATGAGAATCTGGCCCAGTCCCGCGAGCGCGCCGCTGACCAGGAAGAGTATCGTGAACTGTTTCGAGCCGACGTAGTCCTCGACCAGCCGGCCGAAGAAGTAGATCACGATGCTGTTGATGGCGATGTGACCGAAGCCGCCGTGGGAGAAAATCGAGGTGATCCACGTCCAGACGTATTCGGGGTGGGCCGAGGAGAGCACGAAGATTGCCTCCCACGTGGGATGGCGCGAAAACACGATTGGATTGAACGTTCCCGTCAGCAGATAGCCGACGACGTACTGCAACAGGAACGTTATCCACATCGCACCGAGGAAGACGTACGTCATGTTGTTTCGGAAGTAGCTGGCCCAGCTGCCGGGGCCGGTGTTCAGCCCCACCCGGTCGGCGATCCCGCCGGAACTTCCACCCGACTCGACCGTCTCCTCGAATCCGCTGTCGAAGACGGCCTGGTTGTCACCCCAGTTTTCCAGTCCCGGACAGTCGTGGGACTCGGGGAGTCTGTGTTCGGCACAGTACGTCCCCCCACAGTGCCGGCAGTGGTACGGCATGTTCTCTTCTTTGCCGCACACGTCACACGTCGACATTGGTGGCTATAGGACCGGGGGCCGCAAAGGAATTGTGCTTGGTTACTCGCCGAGCGCGGTGCGCGCCTGCTCGATAGCCGGGATAACGACCCAGAAGGTGAGCGCGCCGATGATGCCGATCCAGAACAGCGCGTCTTTCAGCAGGAGCGCAATCTGGATGTAGACGTCACCCGTCTCGGGATTCGGTGCGGTGAGCTGCGTCCCCTCGAAGCTCGGCGTGTTGAACGTCCCGGCGATAATCAGCCAGCCGAGCATGGACGTCACGAAGATACCGAATCCCTTGATGAATTCGTCAGCCATTATCTGAAGATTCGTCGGATTCGTCTTTAGACTTTCCCATTCCTTCGGTTCGAAACCGCGTCGAAAAGGCGTACACTGCCGACCCACCGACGAGAAGCCCGAGCCCGAGAATCGCCAGCACCGGGTCGATCTCCGATACCTCCGCAGTCGCACGGTTGGTCGCCGTATCGAGCAACACGAACCCCGCGAGGACGAAGACGACTGCAAACAGCGTCGAAAAGACCGTCACTGCCTTGTACACCCGAAGCGGGACGACCACGTCGCGTGCGCCCTCGGCGCGTGCGTCGGCCTCGTCTTCGGGCGTGTCGCTCATCTATTTCGGCGGCCGCAGCCGGTAGTACCGGCGGTTCAGGTCGAACATGTACCCCTCCCGCATCGACTTCAGCACCGCGTAGGTGATGGTCCCTGCGATGACGGGCGCGAGGAACGTCATGTCGAACAGGACGTTGCCGTCCATCGGGATGAGGTTCTTGACCGCGACCGCGGCGATGGTGAAGGCGAACACGAACCCAGCCATACCGACGGCCGCCCAGAACGGCTGTTCGACTGGTCGGCGCGCGCTCCCCTTGTTGAGGAACGGGACGATGGCGATGATGCCGACGACGACGATGTTCGCGACGACACCGTACGTTCGGTCGGCCATCAGCTTCTGACCGCCCAGCAGGCTGAGGTCCGGATTGAGCGGCCCGAGTTTCAGCAGGCCGAAGGACCAGTAGAGATACCAGTCCGGCAGGATAATCGCCGGCGTCGTCCCGGAGTCGGCCGGGGCTGGCAGGTGGGGCGGAACCAGCGCCGCGAGCATGACGATCATGCCGACGAAGAAACTCGTCAGGGCGAGGTTCCGAATCATCTCGTGGGGCCAGGCCGGGAACGCCAGCACGTCACGTTCGACGTAACTGGATTCCTGACGCAGGTCCTGATCCTCGCGGCGGGCCCGCTCGAAGTATTCGTATGTCAGCCGGGAGAGCCCCTGGGTACGCTGCTTGCGCTCGCCCCAGGTTGGCGTCTCGTCGTCCGGCGGAACGATACCTGGGCCGCCACCATCGGTTGCGGCCTCTTCGCCACCGTCGGTGACGGCGTCGTTCTCGGGGGTGTCGTTGTTCTCGCTCATGGTATTAGTGTGGTTCTGCGATGCCCTGCATCCAGACGATGCCGATGTGGACTGCGATGAGCAGCGTCACGATGAACGGCAGGAAGAACACGTGCAGGATGTACATCCGCTGGAGGGTCGACTGGGTGAGCGTGTAGCCACCGAACAGGAGCTGGGCGACGTACTCGCCGACCAGCGGGACGGAGAGGCTCATCTCGACGCCAATCTGGCCGGCCCAGAAGGACAGCTGACTCCAGGGCAACAGATACCCGGTGTACCCGAAGACCATCGTCAGCGAGATGAGCACGATGCCCAGAATCCAGTTGAGTTCACGCGGTTCCTTGTACGCACCCGTGAAGTAGACACGGAGCATGTGGAGGAAGACCGCGGCAGTCATAATCTGAGCCGACCAGCGGTGGAGACTCCGCAGGAAAAAGCCCAGATTCAGGTCGCCCATGATGAAGATAATGGAGTTGTACGCAATCGTTGGGTCGCCATTGGCCGCGGCGGCTGCCGGCGCATAATAAAAGCCAAGCAGCGCGCCGGTTATCGAGGCGACGACGTACGCGATCGTCGAGAACGACCCAAGAGCGTACAGCGGATACCAGTACCAGAACTTGTTGTCGAGGTTGTACTGTTCAGTGTGGCTCTTTGGCATCTGGAGGTTGACCTTGTAGTAGAGGTCCTCCAGCAGTTCGAGGTAGTCGACGATGCGGAGTCGTTTGTCGACCCAGATGAGCACCGTCAGGTAGATCGATTCCACTGGTGTCAGGTCGCGCTCCTGCATCCAGCCGTCGTGGTCGTGTTCGTCTTTGCGTTCGAGACTCATTGGTTTAATCTGGGCGTGGTAGCGCCACGAACTGTTCTTTCACGGGAGTGAACGGGTCGTAAATCGACTGGTGACACTGGCAGTAGACGCCGTCTTCGGCACCAGGATAATCGCTGGTCTTAAACCCGGGAACACAGCAAAAGTGCGTACACTTGTCCAGCCAGGCCATGAAGTCCTGGTCGGTCGCCGCGCCGATGTAGCTCTGGACGTCACCAGGCAGTTCACTGTATTTCCCTTCGCCGTTTGCCATCTTGCTCACCTCGGGACTGCGCAGCACCTGTATCGGCATCGCTCGACCACCTTCCGTGTTGCGCCAGTTTGCCATCGCCGGCTTGCCGAGTCCGCTCTTGCCGATTCCATTGCCCCACTCTTCGTAGTCGCTGAAATTGTCGACCGTCAGGGGGTCACCCTGGGAGAGATCGGACATCCACTCGTAGGTTCCGTCGGGCTTTGCGAGGAACGCGTTGTCGGCGTCGGCACCCGGCTGGGTCCCCTCATACTGCTGGACGCCGCAGTACTGGAACCACGATGAAGAGTACGTCAGCCCGCCGACGTCCGTCTCGGCGATGGTAACTGTCCGCCCCTGTTGTTGGACTTCTTCAGCTTCGGGGAACAGACCCTGGAGCGTGCCGTCACTTCCGATCTCGACGGGAATGATCGGCATCCCGCGAGGCGCGGGACCGTCTACGAGCGAGATGCCGACGAACTCGACTGTCCCACCACCGGCACCGGGGGCGGATGTCGCGAGATTGACGCTCGCGCCAGCGCCCGCAGTCACACCGGCGAGTGTCGCACTGCCCACGACGCCTTTGATGAACCGTCGTCGACCGCTTTCTTCCGGATATTTGTCTTCGTCAACTGGCATGGTTATCGTTTGTAGTATGGGTAAATTGCGCGTTTGATGGTGTCACCGAGACCGTCACCGAGACTCTCTCCGTCGACGTCCTCTTCGCGGATGTAGAGGTCCTCCCACTTGCGGCGGCGTTTCTTTACGATCATCACGTCCGGCAGGAACTCCTTGCGATACAGCAGTAGAATAAAGGCGAGATTGATGAAGATGCCCGCAAGCAGGCCGCCGAGGAACATGTTCCCGAGGGCTGCAAACTGGCGGGGGTAGCCCCAACCGCTGATGAGCCCGTACGTGAACAGCCCGACCATGATGATTTCGACAAGCGTCAGCATGACGATGCCGATGGCCGCCGCCGTACTCTCTCGCGGTGGCTCGTAGCGGTGAATGTCACCGTACGTGCTTCCTTCAGATGGCATTAGTTGTTCCCTCCTGCGGTGTTTGCGGATTCACCGTACTTCAGCAGGAAGAACGTGAAGACCAACGAGATCGAAATCGCGAGAATGACGGCGAATCCGACGTAGTGTTCGCGGATGCTCGACCCCATGTGCGAGGGTTCGAGCGGTGTCGATGCATCGGCGGCGACCGTCGGGAACTCCTCCCCGACGACGACCGAGCCGAGCATCCCGCTGCCCTCGTGGGGCACACAGACGTAGTTGTAGATTCCGTCCTCTTCGAACGTGTACTCGAAGGTCCCCGACGTCACTGCCGACCCGGAGTTGAACGTCTCGTCGTTCGCGACGACGTTGTGTGCGCCACCCTCGCCGGTCCACTCCCAGACGACCGTTGCGCCGTTGTCGACGTGGACGGCTGCGGGACCGAAGGCCAGTCCGTCGCCTGCACCGACCTCGACCGTTACCTCATCTTGGCCAGTCGCGTCGGTCACCGACCCGTCGAAGTTGTTCGCACCATCGAGGTGACCGCCGAAGTCCGGGCTCTCGCCGCCTCCGCCACCGCCCTCTTCAGAGGCCGCTGTTACGGAGCCAGCGCCAGCGTTCAAGGCGGCGGCACCACCGGCAGCGCCGCCGGCTGTTTTGAGAAACATCCGCCTGTTCATATCCGTTCGAATCTCAGTACTGAGTTTGTATAAACCCACCGAATAGACCGTCGTTTAGACGTTTCGAGTCTCAGGTCGCGGGCGAATCGGGGCTATCATCGGGGTCGCGACCCGACTCGTCGTCCTCACTACCGGCAGCCATCTCCTCGTCGGCCGCGCGAATGCGGTCCGGGAGGTCGCCCTCTAACTCGTCCAGAAACTCCGGGCGCTCGTCGTCTTCCAGTCCGACCGCTCGCAATCGATTGCGGAACTCCTCCGCGCGGAACTTATCCGAGAGTCTAGCGTTCGCGACCATCACGAACAGGAACAGTCCGATGAGGACGAACCCGACGCCCGCGACGAACAGCAACCAGAGGTTGAGCGTCGCGCTGTTGCCACTCGGCGGGGAAAGGATGTTCGTCAGGTACAGCCCCCACGCGCCGAGCAAGACCACTCCCGCGAGCAACTGCGCGGCCGCGACGACCTGCAGGACCGTGTTGCCGAGTGCGTCGCTGCTCTCGGGAACCTCCTGTGGCTGGGGGAGGACTTCCCCCTCAGGCATCTCCGGAACGTCGTAGGAGTCCATCGAGCACAGCGCCACGGTCGGTTTCACGTCACGAAGCACGGTCCCGGATCCCTCAACGGTGCCGTCGGCGTAGATAGCGGCGTACCCCGAATCCGAGTAGGCGATGATGAGGTCGTCGAACCGCTCGATTCGCGCGAACACGTCGCGGGTGACGACCCGGTTTTTCAGGTCCGCTTCGACGCGGTCGAGCAGTTCCTCGCCGGTAATCCAGGTGTCGGGGTCGAAGGCGGCCTCCCACTCCTCCTGGCTCATCTCGGCCATCTCCTGCGGGCCGAAGTTCTCGAAGTCGTACTTCTCTTCGACCTCCTGTCGGAGTGCCTCGATTTCCTCGTCGGCTGACGCGGCCGCGTCGGCGTCCCCCGATTCCGGGTCACGCTCGCCGACAGCGTCGTCGGAGGCGTCGCTCATTACCCGACAGTACGTGGGGCGGCCCCGTTAGGGTGACGGTTGGGACCGACCGGCGCAGCCGTTATTTCCCCGGCCCACCGACTCCGGGTGTGGCCAACGTGACGCTCACCTTCGAGGACGGCACGATTCGCGTCACCAGCGACACCGCTCTCGACACCGACGCCCTCCCCGACACTAACCTCGACATCGAGTACGACCCCCGCTCGGAGACGCTGCGAGCGCCCGCCTTCCAGTACGCGGCTTTGCGCGACGCACTCGACGCGGCGGGACACGACGTCACAGACGACGTGCTCGCGCTCCCGACGCTGGACCTCGACTCGACGTACCGTCTCCGCGAGTACCAACAGGACGCACTGGACGCGTGGCAGAGCGGCGACGGCAACGCCGGTTCCGGGCCACCAGAGCGGGGCGTGCTCGAACTCCCGACGGGGAGCGGGAAGACCGTCATCGGCATCGCCGCGATGGAAGCACTGGGCGTGCCAACGCTCGTCGTGGTCCCGACAATCGACCTCCTCACGCAGTGGCGCGAGGAACTGACGACGGAGTTCGACCGCCCCGTCGGACAGCTCGGCGGCGGCGAGCAACGCGTCGAAGACGTGACCGTCGCCACCTACGATTCGGCGTACCTTCGTGCGGCCGAACTCGGCGACTGCTTCGGGCTGATCGTCTTCGACGAGGTTCACCACCTCGGCGGCGAGGGGTACCGTGACATCGCGCGCTTGCTCGCCGCGCCCGCCCGCCTCGGTCTGACGGCGACCTTCGAGCGCCCGGACGGTGCACACGAGGTGGTCGCAGACCTGCTCGGGCCGCTGGTCCACCGCATCGGCGTGGACGACCTCGCCGGCGAGCACCTGGCCGACTACGACATCAAGCGACTCACTGTGGCGCTGACCGACGAGGAACGCGAGGAATACGAGCGCCACCAGTCGACGTTCACCGACTACCTCGCCAGTTCGAACATCCAGCTCCGGAGCGGCAGCGACTACCAGGAACTGGTCAAGCGGTCGGGGACGGACCCGCGAGCACGAGAGGCGCTGCTGGCGAAGCAGCGCGCCCGCGAGATAACGATGAACGCCGAGCGGAAAGTCGAACGGCTGGCCGAGATTCTGGACCGACACCGAGCGGACAGAGTCATTGTCTTCACCGCCTCGACGGACCTCGTCTACCGGCTCTCCGAGCGGTTTCTCATTCCCGCGATTACCCACGAGACGGGAGCCAACGAGCGGGAAGCGATTCTCCAGCGGTTTCGTGACGGGACGTACAGCCGCGTCGTCACCGCGAACGTCCTCGACGAGGGGGTGGACGTCCCCGACGCGAACGTGGGTGTGGTTCTCGCTGGAAGCGGCAGCGAGCGGGAGTTCACGCAGCGGTTGGGGCGGATTCTCCGGCCGAAAGACGGTGAGGAGGGTGCGGGTCGTGCGTTGCTGTACGAGTTGGTGACCAAGGACACTGCTGAGGAACGGGTGGCGAGACGGCGGAGGTAGCGGAGTAGATCGTCGGATTCCTCCCACGAGTATACTCGTGGGCTTCCTCCTTGCATCTATGTGAGTGGTCGAGACCAGTTACGATCGGTACGCCGGGTTGTACAGAAACACTTCCCGAACGCTGGGCTGGCTGTCGGCCGAGACGGTCGTCCACTCGATGTCGAACACGACGCTGTACTCCCGTTCGGTGTCGGCGGGGACCGAAATCGACGTGCTGGCAGTGTATCGGTTGTTGCCGCCCGCGATCGTGACCGAGAGCGTCGCCTCGCGAGCCACGTCAGCAGTGTTCTCGACGGGAACGGTCGCCCGAGTGAGGCCGTCGTCAGTCTCGGCGACGCGCACCTCGCCGAGGGCGGTCTGGAGGTCGTCGGCAAAGCGCTCGGGCGTTGGCGTCGGGGAGGGAGTCGGTGTCGGCGTCGGTGGTTCCGGCGTCGGCTCGACAGGGGGCGGTCGGGTCGGCGGGTCACCGCGCTCGGTGTCACCGCTGGCACAGCCAGCCAAGCCGGCGACAGCCAGCCCGAGCAAGCGGAGTACGCCGCGGCGTTGCATGTGCAGGTGTGCCAGGAGTCGAGTCAAGAATCTTTTGCCGTGGGATAGGTACATCACGGTCCAGCCCGTAATTGAAGGCGTGCCAGGATACGAGCCGCACGAGGTGCCGCTCTACGGAGACAGGGAAACGGTCGAACGGAAGTACAGCGAGGCCGAGCGCGAGCGAAAGCCCTTCTTTGCCGTCGAAGCATACGAGGAGGGGTACGCAATCACCTACGACCTGCTGCCGGCGGGCCACCAGCTCGCACCGACGACGACGACCGAAGTCGGCGAGCGACTCACCCGCGAAATCGAAGACATCGTCGGCAACGAGGGACTGCCAACAGCAGAGGTGAGCCGGTCGGTCAGCCCATCGCTGGGCAATATCTCGTTTTTTGAGCGCGAAGAGAGTGCGCGACGCGTCGCCGCGGTCATCTCGACGCTCGTCCTCGACGAGGCGAACTGGGTCGAAGCCGATTCGCCCACCCAGGCGGGCACGCGCCGGAACTGACCCGTCTCGACCGACGGCTCGGTGAACTGCGGGAGTGAGACTTTTCCCGCCCGCGCGCCGACTACTCCCATAGTGCTGACGAAGGACCTGCTCCGCGTCTCGCGGGCCGGCGGCGGCTACCACCCGCAGTTCGCCGCCGGCGACGACCGGCAGATCGCGGCGCGCGTCCTCGGCTGTTACCAGGGCCACGTCGGCGAGCCACGCCATCGGCTGGACGACGCCCTGGCAGCCATCGAGCGGGACAGCGACGACTTCAAACTGGTCCGAGGCTTTGCCAAACTCCTCGACAGAGAGACGACCGTCGAGACGCAGGCCCCCGTGGACCCAGCGCGCGCCCGCGAAGTAGTGTTCGAGTCGGCCGAAGCCGTCGGCGTCGTCACCGAAGACGAACGCGCGATGGCACTCGGCCGTGCGGCCGACCGACTCGACGCGACCCCCGACGGGGTGGACGCGTCGCTGTACGCCGACCGCGACGAGCGCCAGGTTCTCGTCGACGTACCGGAGCGCTTCGACCCCGACGCGCTCGTCGCACAGTACAACCTCTCGCTGGCCCAGACCGCGCTGTTCGACGCGACCGAGGTCCGCATCCGGTCGAGTGACCCGAAGGCGGCCATCTCGGCGGTCAAACGACTCCGCCTGATGTACGAGGTCCGCCGCCTTTCCGGTGAGGAGCGCCGCGCAGTCGCCGAGACGGACCGCGAAATCGTCGTGACCGGACCGGACGCACTCTTTACGAACAGCCGACGCTACGGCACGCGGTTTGCCCGCCTGCTCCGGACCGTCGCCAGTGCGGGCGAGTGGGAACTGACCGCGACCATCGACGACCGCGGCACCGAGCGCGAGCTGACGCTGACCGACGCCGACGTGTCCGTCCCCGGGACCGAGCCGGTCACGGAGGTCAGCTTCGACAGCGGCGTCGAGGCGGATTTCGCGACCCGGTTTTCCTCGCTGGATCTGGAGTGGGACCTGGTCCGCGAACCCGACGCCATCGCGGCGGGCGAACACGTCGTTATCCCCGATTTCACGTTCGACTACCAGCACAGTAATTTCCGCGTCTACTTCGAGATCATGGGCTTCTGGACGCCCGAATACGTCGAAAAGAAGCTCTCGCGGTTGGCCGACGTGGACGACGTGGAGATGCTGGTGGCCGTCGACGAGTCGCTGGGCGTCACCGAGGAGCTAGAGACGCGAGACCACCGCGCGATTCCCTACGCCGGCACGGTCCGAGTCAAGGACGTGCGGGGCGCGCTCCGCCGGTACGAGGCGCAGTTGGTCGACCGAGCGGCCGCGGACCTGCCCGAGGAACTGCGGCCGGAAGCGGACGTGGTGACGCTGTCGGCGCTGGCCGACGAGTACGGCGTCAGCGAGCGTGCAGTGGAAACCAAGGAGTTCCCCGACCACGAGCGAGTGGGGCGAACGCTCGTCCGGCCGGCAGTACTTGTAGCCGTCGGCGAACGAATCGAGGCAGGGATGGCGCTGGCCGACGCCGAAACGATCCTCGACGAGTACGGTATCGACGACGCGAGCGCAGCGCTCTCGGAGGTGGGTTATCGTGTCGCCTGGGAGGGACTCGACGGCGGAACAATCGAAACGAAGTAAGGGCCGGCGAGAACGGCCAGAGCACGGTCGATATGGCAAATTTAATGCCGGAGACGGCCAGAGTAGTGGAGTATATGGCAGCCCAGCGGGTTCTGGGTATCGGCGTCGACGTCGACGACAGCGTCGAGACAGCGCTGGCGGACGCGAACGTCGACGTGCTGTCGGTGGCAACGGCCAGTGCTGCCCGCAAACGACGCCAGGCCGGGCAGTTCGACGCCGTGCTGTCGGCTCACGAGTTGCCCGACGCGGACGGGCTCACGGTCGCCGAGAGGATACACGACGATGAGCCGTCGCTGCCGGTCGTGCTGTACCCCGCCGACGGGAGCGAGGAACTCGCGAGTGCCGCGATGGCCGCAGACGTGGCCGACTACGTCCCACAGTCGGTCGCCCGGTCGAATCCGGAGCGACTCGTCTCCAGCCTCGACCAGGGACAGTGTGACTCTCCAGCACCTACCCACGAGCGCCGGATTACGGCGCTTCGCGGGGCCATGCGCGACATGGACCGCCGGGACTCCCCGGAGGCGATTGCGCAGTCGGTCGCTGACACAGTGAACGCGGTTCTCGGGTTCTCGGACGCGTGCGTCTACCTCGTCGACGAGCGGCAGTCGTTGCTCACGCCGACAGCGTGGACGGATAGCTTCGCCGAACGGTGTGCCGAGCCACCGTCGCTGGGCGTCGAGAGCCCGGCCTGGTCGACGTACGCCGACGGCGAGTCGTACATCTCCAAGGAGTGCTCGACTATCGAGGACGCGACAGCCCGGGAGACGCAGTTCCAGAGCGAACTGGCCGTCCCGCTGGACGAGCGGGGGGTGCTGGTCGTGGCGTCGACGGCGACAGACGCCTTCGACGGAGAAGACGTGCGGTTGGGTCGGGTCCTCGGGACGAACGCCGCGACGGCGCTGGGACGGGTTGAGCAGGAACGCGACCTCCGGAGTTTCGAGCGGGCCGTCGAGAGTTCGGGCCACGGCATCGTCATCACCGATATCGACGGCACCATCGAATACGTCAACCCAGCGTTCGAGGAGATTACGGGCTACAGTCGCGAGGAGATGCGAGGAGAGAACCCGCGAGTCCTGAACTCCGGCGAGCACGACGAAGCGTTCTACCGGGAGATGTGGGAGACGATTCTGGCCGGCGATGTCTGGCACAGCGAGATCATCAACGAACACAAAGACGGCGAGCAGGTCGTCCTCGACCAGACGATCGCCCCGATTACCGGTGGCGACGGTGAGATAGAGCGGTTCGTCGCGATCAACCGCGACGTAACCGAGCGGTCGGCATACGAACAGCGCGTCGAAGAGCAGCGTGACAAACTTGACGTACTCAATCAGATGGTGCGCCACGACATCCGCAACGACCTCCAGTTAGTGTCGACGTACGCCGACCTGCTCGAGAGACAGGTCGACGACGACGCTCGGGAGTACGTCGAGATGGTCCAACAGAGCGCGCAGAACGCGATTTCGCTCACGAAGACGGCGCGCGACCTCGCGGAGACGATGCTAGAGTCCGAGCATGCCTCCGAACCAAAGTGTCTCCGGAAAACGCTACGGGCACAGGTCGACAGCGTCGCGGCGTCGCACGACGGCGCCGATATCGTCGTCGACGGGTCGGTGCCGTCGGTCAGCGTGAACGCCAACGACATGCTCGATTCGGTGTTCTGGAACATCCTGACCAATGCCGTCGAACACAACGACGCGGGCGTCCCGGAGGTGACGGTATCGGCGACGGCGCTGTCCGAGTGCGTGGTTGTCCGAATCGCGGACAACGGTCCGGGTGTTCCCGACACACAGAAAGAGGACATCTTCGGCAAGGGCGAGCAGGGCCTCGAAAGCGACGGCACAGGTATCGGGCTGTATCTGGTGCAGACGCTGGTGGATTCCTACGGCGGGAGCGTCTGGGTCGAAGACAGACAGCAAGAACGGACGACGCACGAACGGACGCCGGCCGACGGCGGCCGCCGGTCGCCAACCGGTCACGTTCGGCGTCGCGACAACGTGTCAGGGTCGGTATTCGTCGTGAAACTGCCCAGAGCGGAGTGAAGCCGATACCGGGGACTACAGTTGCGCCTCTGATTTCGAAGAAGAGCGGTATTCTGCTGTCAGTCGCGGACCGCGAACTCGTTACTGAACCTCGATATCTCCGTTCCGACGGACGACAATGTCGTGGCCCCGGTACGTGAATCGGACTTCGAGTCGCACGTCGTCGGTCGGCGGCGTGTGGTCGAGCAGCGCGTCCAGCGCCTCCGGGTCGATGACGTCTGCGAGCGGTGGGTCCATCGCTGCCGGGTCGACACCCTCTGCCTCGGCGAGCGCAGCGAGGAGGCGAGTGACCGGACGGTGCTCTGTCTGGCTTTGAGCCATCGTGGGGTTAGACCAGGAGTTGAATGTCGGCCTCGACCATATCCTGCAGTGCCGTCGCCGCGCCGACACCGGTGGTGACACCGTCGTAGAAGTCGTCCTCGTCGTAGTCCATCAGGTCGATGGTCATCTGGCAGGCCTGGAACTCCACGCCCATGTCCAGGCTGGTTTCGAGGAGTTCCTCGATGGTCGCGGTGTCGTTGTCGTCGATTTTCTTCTCCATCATCGACGTCGTCAGGCGGTCCATTCCCGGGAGCGCACCGACGACGTTCGGGACGGGCATGTTGGGGTTGCCGACGGAACTCAGCTTGAGGTTCTTCGAGCGCTCCTCGTGGAGGATATCCAGTCCCCAGAACGTGTGGAAGACAGTCACCTCGTAGCCGAACGCGGCAGCGGTGCTGGCGAGGATGAGCGGCGGGTACGCCATGTCGAGCGTTCCCTTCGTCGCGATGATGCTCATCTTCTTCGTGTCGTCCTCGGTGGTGGCCTCGCTGAGCGCGTTCTCGAGTTCTTCGACGCGCGCAGCGAGTTCCGCGCGCGAGGGCGTTTCGTCGGCCGACGCGTCTGGTGTGTCCGTACTCATCGTTACTCCGTCTTGCGGACGTAGTGTTTGTACACGTCGTCGCCCTCCTGCTGGTCGACGAGCTCGACGCCCGCTGTTCCGGACGCCCAGCCGTCGATGTCGCTCATACTACCCGGGTCGGTCGCGAGCACTTCGAGGACCTCACCGGCTGCGAGGTCGTCGATAGCGGTCTTGGTCTTTACGACCGGCATTGGGCACGATGCACCTTTCACGTCGAGCGTCTCCGTGATGTCGAATTCTGCACTCATAGTTTATCTGCTCCGGTGGTCTGTATTGGAGCTAACGCACAATATTCGCCCAGTGGTTAAAAGAATGTTGGTTCTTGTGCATACTCCGAACAGTGATTACACCACACCCTCCACTGTACGGCCCTTTTTGCGCCTCTTGCGCACGTACACAATTTATTCGCCGAGAATCTTTTCCGGTGTATTGTACAGATAGTGGATTACTATGCAAACTCTTTTGTATGTCCATCGGGTATCTGAGAGTGCACGATATGAACGCTGAAGACTTCCCGACTCCGGACGTCGAAGTTGAGTCGATTACCCCGGAGACGCTGAAGGACCGCATCGACGCCGGCGAGGACATTACACTCCTCGACGCGCGCATGGAATCAGATTACGAGGAATGGCGTATCGACGGGGAGAACGTCACGTCGATCAACGTCCCGTACTTCGAGTTCCTCGAAGACGACATCGACGAGGAGGTTCTCGACCGCATCCCCGACGACCGCGAGGTGACCGTCCTCTGTGCGAAAGGCGGTGCCAGCGAGTACGTCGCAGGCACGCTCGCAGAGCGCGACTACGAGGTCAACCACCTCGAAGACGGGATGAACGGCTGGGCGAGCATCTACGAGACCGTCGAAGTCTCCGACTACGACGGCGCCGGCACGCTCCTCCAGTATCAGCGCCCGTCCTCGGGCTGTCTCGGGTACCTGCTCTACGACGACGGCGAAGCCGCGGTCATCGACCCGCTCCGCGCGTTCACCGACCGGTACCTCGACGACGCCGACGACCTCGGTGTCACCCTCAAGTACGCACTCGATACGCACATCCACGCGGACCACATCTCGGGCGTCCGCGAGCTCGACGACCAGGGCATCGAGGGCGTCATCCCCGAGGCCGCAGTCGACCGGGGCGTCACGTACGCCGACGTGCTGGCCACAGCCGCCGACGGCGACACGTTCGCGGTCGGCGACGCCACCATCGAGGCCGTCTACACGCCCGGCCACACGACCGGGATGACGTCGTACCTCGTCGACGACAGTCTGCTCGCGACCGGCGACGGACTGTTCATCGAGAGCGTCGCTCGCCCCGACCTCGAGGAAGGCGACGAGGGCGCTCCCGACGCCGCGCGGATGCTCTACGAGTCGCTCCAGGAGCGCGTGCTGACGCTCCCCGACGATACGCTCATCGGCGGCGCACACTTCAGCGACGCCGCCGAGCCCGCCGCGGACGGGACGTACACCGCACCGATCGGCCAGCTGGTCGAGGAGATGGACGCACTCACGATGGACGAGGACGAGTTCGTCGATCTGATCCTCTCGGACATGCCGCCACGGCCGGCAAACTACGAGGACATCATCGCGACTAACCTCGGGCAGAACGTCGTCGACGACGACGAAGCGTTCACGCTCGAACTCGGCCCGAACAACTGCGCTGCCAGCCAAGAATCGCTGGCAGGTGACTAAGATCGCTGATGGTGACTGATCCACTCCCACTACAGGTGGCCGCCGAACTGTTCCCGAACGGGATCAGTCGCTACGCTGTCGGCGGCCTCCTGGTCGGTCTCGGTGCGACCGTCATCTACCTCGGCACCGGCATCAGCGCCGGCGCGAGCACGTTCCTCGAATCGACGCTATCGTACGTCTCTGGCCGGTCGCGGTTCCAGCAGTACGTCAGCTCTCGTGACTGGCGGCTCGTGTTCACGCTCGGCATCATCCTGGGTGCAGGCGTATATGCGGTCGTCTATCAGGGCGGCGTGTGGACGACGGACGTCCAGCCGTGGCGGCTGCTCGTCGGCGGCATCTTCGTCGGTATCGGCACCCGCGTCGGCAAGGGCTGTACGTCCGGCCACGGGGTGTGTGGCGTCGGCTCGGCGTCGAAGACGTCGATCGCTGGCGTCATCACGTTCCTGCTCGTCGCCATCCTGACCGCACAGCTCGTCGCGGCACTGGGGGTGAGTCCATGAGCGACCGTCATCCCCTGTTCATGCCGCTGGTACTGGTCGGCGGCCTGATATTCGGGTTCGGGCTGGCGTACAGCCACATGGCTCGACCGGAGGTCGTCCTGAACTTCCTCCAGTTCGAGGACTTCGGACTGCTGTTCGTGATGTTCGGCGGTGCCGCAGTGACCGGCCTGGCCTTTTTCACCATGCCGCGACTGCTCGACCGCGCGCCCCTGACCGGCAGGGGTTTCGAGCGGCGGTTGAAGTCCTTCGACCGGAACGTGCTGATCGGTGGCGCAATATTCGGTGTCGGGTGGGGCCTCTCGGGCATCTGTCCCGGCGCCGCCTACGCGAGTCTCGGTATCGGTAACATCACCATTCTCTGGGCGCTCGCCGGGATGTTCCTCGGTGCGTACATCCAGGGATACTGGCGGAGTCGAACGACAGACACCGCACCCGCAACGACGGGCGCGGACTAATCCGTATTTTCACACTTCCGTTACTAATGGAACCCTCAGTACTCGGTCTCTTCGTCGTCGCCGGACTCGCGAGTCTGTTCATGGCGTGGGTCATCGGTGCCGGCTCCAGCGGCGCGACCCCGTTCGCGCCCGCCGTCGGCGCCAACGCAATCTCGACGATGCGTGCGGCGTTCGTCGTGGGCATCTTCGGGTTCGCCGGCGCAGTCGTCCAGGGCGCGAACGTCTCCGAGGCAGTCGGGCAGGGCCTCATCGGCGGCGTGAGCCTGCCGGCGACGGGCGTCATCGTCGTCCTGTTCATCGGTGCCGGCCTCATGGCGATCGGTATCAAGACCGGCTATCCGATTGCGACGGCCTTCACCGTGACCGGAGCGGTCGTCGGCGTCGGCCTCGCGCTCGGCGGGACGCCGGTCTGGCCGAAATACGTCCAGATCGGAGCCGTCTGGGTACTGACACCGTTCGTCGGCGGTGGCCTCGCGTACGGCATCGCGAGCGTCCTCCCCCGCGCCGACGTTCCGGAGCGGTTCAGCGTGCCGCTGCTGGCCGGTCTCGTCGGCGCCGTCCTGGCGAACGTCGAGTTCGCCTCGCTCGGCCCCGATGGTGGCGCGGGGACGCTCATCGGCCTCAGCCAGCGTACGCTACACATCGACGGCCTGGTGGGGACGGTGGCGGTATCAGTACTCGTCGCGGTGTCGATCGGAATACTCGTCTCCTGGGACATCCGTCGCGACCTGAGCGGTGGCCTCCGACGGGTCCTCCTCGTTCTCGGCTCGCTCGTCGCGTTCTCCGCCGGGGGCAGTCAGGTCGGTCTCGCGGTCGGACCGCTCCTTCCGATTCTCGACGACGTGGGCTCGATACCCGTCGTCGCCGTCCTCGTCGGAGGCGGCTTCGGTATCCTGGTCGGGTCGTGGACAGGTGCCCCTCGGATGATTAAATCGTTGGCCCAGGACTACTCCTCGCTGGGCCCGCGTCGGTCCATCGCCGCGCTCGTCCCGTCGTTTCTGATTGCACAGGTCGCCGTCCTGCTGGGCGTGCCGGTGTCGTTCAACGAAATCGTCGTGAGCGCCATCATCGGCAGCGGAGCAGCCGTCGGCGGCGGCGACGCGATTAGCTCGCGGAAAATCCTCGTGACGGTCGGCGCGTGGGGCGGTTCGCTCGTGCTCGCCCTCGCGCTCGGCTACACCACGACGCTGGTGCTACCAGTGGTCTGAGACGAGTCAGAAAACAATACTGTCGAGTGTGTGGTTCTCAGCGGTCTAGACGGCCCGCGGCGGCGGGACCAGATAGACGTTGCCGGCCGCCCGGGCGACGATGTCCTCGGACACGCTCCCGAGCAACAGCCGCCGCATGCGACTCCGTCCACGAGAGCCCATCAGAATCGTCGAGGGCGTGACCTCCTCTTCTGTCGCGATGATTTCGTTGGCCGGGTCGCCCCTCCGAACTTCGACTTGCGTATCGATATCCCAGTCTTCGAGCGTCGTTGCGAGGTCCGTCAGTTTCTCTCTCGTTTCCTCGTCGTCCCCGGTATCGTCTTTCGGTGAGCGGACGTGGAGGAGCGTTGCCTCCTGGGTCGCGTGCCGGAGATACGAGAACGCGTCGTAGGCGCGCTCGGCGTTCTCCGAGAAGTCAGTCGGAAAGAGAATCCGCTCGAAGAGGTGTTCCCGGAGCACCTCGGGCTCGTCAGCGCCCCGTTCGACACGGTTGACCAGCAACGGGACGACCGTCGTCCGCGCCAGATTGCGCGCGGTCGACCCGATGACGCGGTTCTCGAGCGGGCTCTGTCCCCGCGAGCCGACGATAGTCATGTCGGCGTGGACGGTATCGGCGATGCCGTTGATGCGACGGAAAGGCGTCCCGCGGACGACGTGCGTCTCGACGTCGAACCCAGCGCCTTCCATCACGCCCCGATAGCGGTCCAGCCCGCGACGGCGGCGCTCCTCGAAGTTCACGCCCGGCATCCCGGCGTGGACGTTCGACGGAACGACCGTCACGAGGTGTATCGAATCGACGCCGATGCGGCCCAGACACTCCAGGCACGTCTCGTTCTCGATTGCCGCTTCACTCGCCGCCGAGAGGTCTGTCGCGTACACTGCTCTCATGTGTCTCGTCTACGCGGCCCGACGGTAATATTGTTTTGTTTCCACACTACAGCAGACAAGTGAACGTCTCACTGTACACCTGAGACTCGGCCTCGCCCACAGATTACAGTACGAGCGGACACACGCGAGTGCGAGATGGCTGTGCGATCGTCCACCACGCCCGTTCAATAGTCCGTCACGCGGCCATCACCCCGTTAGTAGTACTGTGGGATCGACTGTGTCCGACTGGCAGTATAACTTATGCCAAAGTTATCCATAGTCGGAGAGAGGTTACGAAAATATAGTATTGTGTGATAATTCCAAAACTGTTATACAGCCGAACCGGGTAGGAGATAGTGAGCAGAAATGTGGAAGCGACAAAATACAGTTCGAGATAATCGGAGGGACAACCAATGGCAGGGCTAGAGGTACCAACCTGGGATCCGGAGACAGCGTTGCTCATCGGCGCGATACTGCTGGAAGCGATCGTGCTGTACGTCGGCTACGGTGGCCTCGAACGGCTCCTCGGGCCGCGACTCATGTCGCTCTTGATCGGAGGTGACGAGGATGCTCAGTAGTAGCCTGGAGTTTCTGGGGACGTCCCCGGAGCTGCTGGCGCTGTTCGTCGGGTTCGGTCTCGTCGTCGGGGTGCTGTTCGGGTTCTTCGGAATGGGTGGGTCGTTCCTCGTTACCCCCGCACTCCTGATGATAGGGTATCCGGCCCGGGTCGCAGTCGGGAGCGGGATGGCGTTCGTCTTCGGGACGGCAGTCATCGCGAGCCTGAAACACCACGATCTCGGGCAGGTCGATTACAAACTCGGAATCATTATGATTACGGGGACGACCATCGGCATCGAAGCCGGGCGTGCCAGCGTGTTCTACCTCGAATCGCTGGGGCTGGCTGGTGGGATCATCAGCGTCGCGTACGTCGTCTTGCTCGGCGGAGTCGGATTCATCGTCACCCGTGACGCGCTGAAGGGAGACGGTGGCGGCGGGGTCGACCACGAGGCCGTGGACAAGGACCTCGACGAGTACGAGATTCCGGATATCGCAAAGAAAATCCAGCGGACGGTCCGAATCCCGCCGATGGTGACGCTCCGCGGTGACGTCCGCGTGTCGGCGTGGGTCATCACCATCGTCGCGTTCCTCACCGGGGTTCTGTCGGGCTTCCTCGGCGTCGGTGGCGGATTCATCCGCATGCCCGCGATGATCTACGCGATCGGCGTCCCGGTTCCCGTCGCCGTCGGGACTGATCTCTTCGAGATCGTCTTCTCGGGCGGACTCGGGAGCTACCTCTACGGACAGGGCGGTGGCGTCGACCTCGGAATCGTCGCCCCCCTGCTGTTCGGGAGCGCGCTCGGCGCCCGAATCGGTTCCGCTGCAACCGCCGTCGTCGACTCCGACGGCATCAAGATCTACTTCGGCGGAATGCTCCTCGTGGGCGCGACCGCAGTCGGTATCGGCGAAGTCGGGTCGTACATCGGCAGTGAGGCCATCGAGATGCTCGGACTGGTGCTCGTCATCGGTGCAGCCGTCGTCGTCGCTGCAGCAATCCTCTACACGACGGTGATGACGCTGCGGACGTCGCGTCGCCAGTCGACGTCGACGGGCCACTAGTCCCCTCCCGCGGGGAAGCTCTCTGTCTCTTGATGCAGACGGACAAAGAGTGGTACAGCATTGTGCGATCCACACACAAGTCTTTTAACGGCGCAGTGACTACTTGAACGTGATAACGATGCCAGATTCGATGTCTGAACAACTCCAGCGGGATATGGTGTGCGAGGGGCTGCTCGAGTGTTTCCACGGGCTCAAGCAACTCGACAAAGAGATCTTCCAGACGCTGGTAAACACCGATGAGCCACTCACAGTGGACGAGATCGCCGAAGTCGTCGACCGGGAGCGGTCGACCGCGTATCGCGCCGTCCAGCGGTTGCTCCAGGCCGGCTTCATCCAGAAAGAACAGGTCAACTACGACCAGGGCGGCTACTACCACGTGTTCAAACCGAGCGATCCCTCGAAGATCGCAGACGATATGCAGCGACTTCTCAACGACTGGTACGCCAAGATGGGACAGCTCATCCAGGAGTTCGAGACGAAATACGAGAATCAGGACGCGTCTGCGCCGTCAGTCGAAGGCTAGCCCCTCATCCGTTCCATCTCTCTCTGTCTCGAAGCACTTTCTCGCAAACCGGTCGAGCCGAACAGTAGTATTGTTCTATATTCACAACACCAAGACGTATCTTCTGAGTTGAAAGGAAACGACCGAGAGAGACACCCACACGGACAGCGACCAACTGCTTACAGTTCCCGGCGGCGACCCTTCGGCACCTGCGACCGCAACTCACCGTAGACGAACAGCGCGACGCCGAGCGGTTCGGCCTCGCCGGCAACGTCGTGTGTGACGATGAGATATCCCCAGTCGCCGTCCCAGTCGAGTTCCTGGTCCTCGCCGGCCATGAACGTCGCCGCCTGCTCGTCGTCGAGATGGACGACGTTCGTACTTGCATGCTGCCCGAAGCGCTGGACTGCTGACAGCGTCGGTTTCCAGTGTTCCTGCCGGGTCCGAAGAAACGTCATACCCAGTCCTTCGATGGCGACCGGCGTCGGTTCCGTACCCCGGAGTATCCAGATCTTGCCGCTGCCACGTTCCCAGAACGTGTGGTCGTCGAAGACCGCGGGGTCGACGCCGAAGCGCTCCTCCCACCACTCCAGCACTTCTGTCCGAGTGGCTCGCCCCGCGACGGTGCGCTCCTCGGCGGTCGCGGGCAGACGGTCGAACTGCTGGCCGTCGTTGGTGGCGTCGTCTCCCATCAGTCAGTCACCTCCAGTTTCGCACAGAAGAACCCACCAGTGTCGTTGTGGTGTGGGTAGATTCGCTTGGCGTGGGCGACCTGCGGGTCGTACTCCTCGCCGTCCCACTCGGTGACGCCAGCGGCGTGATCGAGTGGCAGGTCGTAGTCGACGACGCGACAGCCGCCCTCTTCGGCGAGCGCGTAGTCGAGGACCGCCTCGTTCTCTTCGGGGGCGAACGTACAGGTCGAGTAGACGACGGTGCCGCCGGGTTCGGTAGCCTGGACGGCCCGCCGGAGGATGCCCTTCTGTGCGCCGGCGATGCCGTGGACGTGGTCGAGCGTCCACTCGTCGAGCGTATCGGGGTTCTTCCGGATCGTTCCCTCACAGGAACAGGGCACGTCGACGAGCGCGCGGTCGTACTCTCTGTTGTCGAAGGGTTTCAGCGAGTGGTTGCGCGCGTCCTCGTTGGTGATGGCGGTGTTAGTCACCCCGAGCCGCTCGGCGTTCGAGCGGAGCGCGGAGATGCGCCCGAGGTTGTTGTCGGTGGCGACGATACGGCCGGTGTCGCCCATCAGTGCTGCCAGCTGGGTCGTCTTGCTTCCGGGGGCAGCGCAGGCGTCCCAGACGCGGTCGCCCTGTTCGGGCGCGAGTACGTCGGCAGGGACCGCAGAGACTTCCTCCTGCCCGTGGAGCCAGCCGTGGACGTACGGCCAGTTCGCGCCGGGCTGGTCCTCGGGTAATCGGAGGAGGGCGTCGTGCCAGTCGACCCGTTCGGTCGCGATACCCTCGTCAGCGAGGGCCTCGACAGCGCGCTCGGTGGTCGTCCGAATCGTGTTGACGCGAACGACTGCGGGGAGCGGGCGCTCGCAGGCCGCGAGGAAGGCATCGAAGTCGTCGACGAGCGGTTCGTACCGCTCCAGTACGGACATTGGTGTCGGCTTTCGCGGGGCTGTGCTTGTGGGTTTCGACTCGTGGTCTCCTCGTCCGGCCGAAAGCCCATATGCGTCGCTCACTGAGTGCCAGCATGGCCGACAGCGACCTCGGAACGGCGACGATTGTCTACGATCACCCCGACGAGGGGACTGTCGAAGAGACGGTCCAGAACGAGCACATCGCGTACTTCCAGGACCACTGGATTCTGAAACGCGACGAAGACGACGACGGCAACGACGTGGTACGGCGCATCCCTATCCAGCGGGTTCACTACGTCGACCGCAGTGTCGACACCTTCGAAGACGAAATCGGGAGTGTCCGCAAACAGGTCGAAAACGTCGCCAGCGACCTCCGCTCGAAACTGCTCGGCGATCGTGACGAGCGCGAACACCGGACCGGCGAGCCAGTTCAGATCGACGTGACCGACGAGAGCACGGACGACGGTGACGAGACTGCCGGCAGCACCGAACGTTAAGTCCGGCGGCATCCACTAGCCGCTATGGCACACATCGAGGAGAAGCAGCCGATGGCGCTCGACGATCCCGTCCTCGTCGAGGGGTTGCCGGGTGTCGGTCTCGTCGGAAAGCTGGCCGCCGACCACCTCGTCGAGCAGTTAGAGATGGAGTACTACGCGGCCTGTCACTGCGACGGACTGCCGGACGTCGCCATCTACGAGGAAGGCGAGCGGGGGATTCAACCACCGGTCCGGATCTACGCCGACGAGCAGCGCGACCTGCTGGTGTTGCAGTCCGACGTTCCCGTCTCGCCGACCGCAGCCGACGAGTTCTCCACCTGCGTCACCGGCTGGTTGGCCGGCCAGGACGCGCTCCCGCTCTATCTCAGCGGCCTTCCCGAAGAGAAAGACGGCGTCCCGACGCTGTACGGCATCGGCACCGGCGACGCCGACACGCTCCTGGCGGAACACGACATTCCCGTCCCCACCGAGAGCGGGATGGTCAGCGGTCCCACCGGCGCGTTGCTGGCCGAGGCCGGCGAACAGGACCTCGACAGCGTCGGTCTCGTCGTCCAGGCGGACGCGAACTTCCCGGACCCCGAAGCGGCACGGGTCTTCCTCAAAGATGGCATCGGCCCGCTGGCAGGCATCGACGTGGCCACGGATAAACTCGTCGAGCAGGCCGACAAGGTGGCCGCTGCGCGCGAGCGCCTCGCCAAGCAGATGCAAGAAGCCGAAGAAGAGTCCACGCGCGCCCAGCCGCTCGGCATGTATCAGTAACTTGCGAGCAGCCCGACACCGAACGGCAACAAAACCTATCCGACCGGCGTGTTGTCTGCCCGTATGGTCACCCAACCACAGCGTGTCGGCGACCGCCTCCGACAGAATCTCACACAGAGTCTCCTCTTCGGCGTGCTCGCGTACCTCCTCGGCTACGTCGTTACGGTCGTGTTCGTCCTCGTCGACGGCGTCGACTTCGGTGGCGAGGCTGGCTGGGTTAAAGTCGCAGGGTGGGTGTTCTACGCCGCCCACACCGTGAAAATGGAGATAACTGGCTTCGCGGGCGACCGCTCCGGGGTGAGAACGGTCTCGCTCTTCGACGGGTTCAGCGAACTCACCAGCCTCACCGACGCGGTCCCGGAGATACTCTATCTACTGGTTCCCATCGTCGTGCTCGCCGGAGCGGGATTCGTTCTCGAGCGACGTGTCGCTGACCAAGCAGTGACAGCACCGGCCGCGGCGGCGCTCGGTGCGAGCGTCGTCGTCGGGTACCTGCCGCTGGCCGTCGTCGGCCAGCTGTTTTTCTCGCATACCGAGACCGGTCTGGGCGGGAGCGTCGGTGTCACGATTGCACCGGAGCTGGTGCCGAGCGTCCTGCTGGTCGGTCTCGTCTACCCACTCGTCTGTGGGACGGTCGGAGCCGTGCTCGCCCACCAGACCACGCCGAGTTCGACGGCAGACTACCGGCCGTGACTACACAACGGCCAGTCCCCGCCCGGTCTGGTCACGGTAGGAGTCGGGCCACTCGATAGGGAGCGGCTGCCACGACTGTGCGGCGTCCGTCGAGCGGAAGAGACCGCGGTTCGTCAGCGCGTGGAATTCGCCGGCGTCGCCGGCGGCCAAGACCGCACGAACCGTTCCCTCGGGGTCTGGAAGACCGTCCATCGCCACCTGCCATGGTTCGTCGGAGCCCGACTTCCGATAGACGTACGCGATGGCGCTATCGGGGCTGTGTGCAATGTACGCGCCGTTTGCTGCGGAGACGACGACCGTCTCGGGGTCGCCAGGGTCGACCGCCAGCCCCCAGACATAGCGGTGGGCTAATCCGTCCTGTAGAGACTCCCCAGGTGTCGCCGCAGTCGGGTGATTCGGCGTAGCCGTCACCTGCCGCCGTGTAGACCCGACACGGGGCGTCAGGATGGGTCGCCAGCGTGTGGTTGTCGTGACGGCCGTCGTCGGGGTGGGGCTGCCAGGTCCGACCGCCGTCGACAGAGCGGACGAACGCCCCCGCCTCGATGGCGACGTAGATGTGTGCGGAGTCGTGTGGGTTGATCGCAATCCAGCGGACACGATGGGTGTCCGGTCTGGGCGGAAACGACCAGTGTTCGCTCCCGGGGAGGGCCATCAGCCCGTCGCATTTTTCGAAGGATTCGCCGCCGTCAGTCGACCGATAAACAGCGCTGGGTTCGGTCCCCACCCACACGCCATTGGGGTCGTGAGGACTGACGGTGACAGCGGTAACACGGTCATCGAAGCCGCCGATTGCTTCCCACCGTTTCCCGCCGTCGACGCTACGGAGCAGTCCCGACTCGACAGTGCCAGCAAACACCTGTTCGGATTTGGCAGACGACGCCGCGAGACACTCGAAGTCGCGGCCCGACAGCAGTTCGCTGGCGGTCCAGTCAGTCCCAGCCCCCCGAACCGCCAGCAGGTGGTCGACCAGCGCCGCGTACACTGTTGTCATATACCAACGTACGCACTGGACCGTTCATAATGGTGGTTACGGAGATGCGAGGAGAAAGCCTCGCGCTTCAGCGCTGTCTCTTACCCACAAGTACAAGCCGCGGAGTTGACAAGCTGAGACTGGAAGATGGAACGCTGTTCACGGGGTTGGCGGCCAGAAGTTGATAAAGATGGACAGCTGCGTGACATGGATGTCTCGGG